>JBGVKA010000125.1:0-18622 GCA_045129715.1 Eubacteriales bacterium
GGGGATAGAGAAGACCAAAAAGGCAAGAAAAAACGCCAGCCCCCCAAGGCGCGGAGTGGGGGTAAGATTTATCTTGCGCTTTCCGTCGGGGGTGTCAAGAGCACCGACCGCGTGGCAGAGCCTTATGGATAACGGAGTCAGAACGAAGGATAGAAGGGCGGTCAGGGTGAGTGCAAAAAAAGAGAAAAACGATAGCATAAAACAAAAAGAGCCGCTATTGTAAAAATAGCAGCTCTATCTCCTAAAAAGGATATAAATTGCAAATATTAGTTTACAAAACCTATCTTTCTCTTAACCTTAGACATCATTTTGTAAGCGGTGCGGTGAGCGTCCTCGGCACCTGCCTTCATAACTGCCTCAAGGTGAGCCTTGTCCGCGATAAGACGTGCGAACTCGTCTCTTACTGGAGCAAGACCGTCAGCACAAGCCTCGCCGACTGCGAGCTTGAAATCACCGTAGCCCTTGCCGTCGAACTCGCGCTCGATCTCTTCAAAGGTCTTGCCGGTGAAGGCGCGGTAGATGGTCATAAGGTTGGAAACACCGGGCTTGTCCTCGGCATACTTAACGCAAGCGTCGGAGTCGGTAACCGCCTTTTTGAACTTTCTCATTATATCGTCCTTGGAGTCGAGGATATAAACGACAGCGTTCTGGTTGGGATCGGATTTGGACATCTTCGCGGTGGGCTCTGCGAGGGACATTATCTTCATCGTGTCGGTGGGGATATAACCCTCGGGGACGGTGAAGGTGTCCGAGTAAGCCTGGTTGAAGCGGATCGCGATATCGCGAGCGAGCTCAAGATGCTGCTTCTGATCTATTCCGACGGGAACGAGGTCGGTTCCGTAAAGAAGGATATCCGCCGCCATAAGAGTGGGATAGGTAAACAGACCTGCGTTTATATTTTGTGCGTGTTTCGCGCTTTTATCCTTGAACTGACTCATTCTCGAAAGCTCACCGAACATCGTGTAGCAATTGAGCACCCAGCCGAGCTCGGCGTGCTCGGGCACGTGGGACTGAACGAAAAGGGTATTCTTCGTCTCGTCAAGACCGCAAGCCATATAAAGAGCAAGAGTTTCGTAGGTCCTCTTGCGAAGCTCTGCGGGGACCTGTCT
The DNA here is from genome assembly GCA_045129715.1 of Eubacteriales bacterium. Lineage (GTDB taxonomy): Bacteria > Bacillota > Clostridia > Oscillospirales > CAG-272 > UBA1740. Next base: position 1,110 of record JBGVKA010000125.1, read on the forward strand.
TACCGTGATAGCGTGCATATCCACCACGCAGTAGAAGGTCTTGTATTCATCGGAGAAGCGGGAAAAATTCTTAATAGCTCCGAGATAGTTTCCTATAGTGAGGTTTCCCGAGGGCTGAACTCCCGAAAAGACCGTTTTAACACCGTTGTTCATAATACTCCTTTCGTCAGCAAAGGAACTTTACTGATCGGCGGGCGAGAAAAGACCGCCCTGATGATTTATACAAGAATTATACAACCGAAAAGCAATTTTGTCAATAGCATACGTCGGTTTATTATCCGAAAGTTAAGAGAAAATTCAACTCTTATTTTAAAATAATTATAAAATGTTCAAAATTTGTTTACATTTATATGATATAATGATGTGGTATAGTGCCGAAATAGGCACAAATTACGAAATACAAGAAGGGAAGCCGCAAAAAAGCGGCAGCGAAGTATGGTAAAGGTAGAAAATCTTGTAAAGCGTTACGGGCATAATTACGCGCTCAACGACGTGAGCTTTGAGATAGGAGAGGGTGAGATCGTAGGTCTTCTCGGCCCCAACGGTGCGGGAAAAAGTACGACTATGAATATCCTCACGGGATATCTCTCAAGCACGTCGGGAGCGGCATACATAGACGGAATAAACATTCTTGAGCATCCCATCGAGGCAAAGAGCGTTATAGGCTTCCTTCCGGAGCAGCCGCCTCTTTATCAGGATATGACGGTTGAGGAGTACCTCTCCTTCGTATACGACCTCAAGGGCTGCAAGCTCGATAAGGAGGAGCACCTTGCGGAGATCGTGAACGTGGTTAAGATAGCGGACGTCAAGAAGCGTCTTATCCGCAATCTCTCGAAGGGATATAAGCAGAGAGTCGGCATCGCGCAGGCACTCGTGGGCGATCCTAAGCTCATCGTCTTTGACGAGCCCACCGTAGGACTCGATCCCAAGCAGATACTTGAGATAAGAAACCTTCTCAGAACGCTTGCAAAGAATCATACCGTAATTCTTTCCACTCACATTCTTGCAGAGGTGCAGGCGGTGTGCGAGAGAGTTATCATCATAAACCAGGGAAAGATCATTGCAGACGAGAAGACCGCAGAGCTCACCAAGGTCATCGAGGAGGGTTATCAGTACGAGATAAAGATCGTAGGTCCCTCAAAGGACGTCGTTGCGGCTATTGAAAAGATACGCGGTGTGAAGAGCGTAACTCAGACGGGCGTTAAGGATGCGGATTCTTATGCGTACGTCGTTGAGAGTGACAAGGGTATCGACGTAAGAAAATCCCTGTTCAATCTCTGCTCGCAGAAGGCTTGGGCGATCCTCGGACTTACCCCCGTTGGAACCGACCTTGAGAGCATATTCATAAGACTCGTAGACCGTGCGAACGGCATTGAGCCCGAGCGCAAGTCGAAGCGCATCCGCTAAGACGGACAAGTACAGAAAAGAGAGGCAAAACAAATGTTAGCAATTTACAAAAGAGAAATGCGCTCTTATTTCACGAGCGTTATCGGATACGTATTCCTCGTGCTCTTCCTTGCGATCGGCGGCGGACTCTTCTGCCTTACCACGATGTTCCAGATGAGCGCGAACCCCGGCACCTTCTTCACCTATATGCTTATGTTCTTCGCGATCATCCTTCCCCTTCTCACGATGAAATCCTTCAGCGAGGAGAGAAAGACCAAGACCGAGCAGCTTCTTCTTACCGCTCCCGTATCGATAACGGGAATGGTAGTCGGTAAGTTCCTTGCCGCGTTCACTATGTTCTTCGGCGCGTTCTTCGTGAACTGCCTTTATTTCCTCTTCCTCTACAGATACGCAGAGGTAAAGACCGCCGTTCTTCTTGGAAGCTTTATCGCGATGCTCCTTGTGGGAATGACCTTTATCGCGATCGGTCTTTTCGTTTCCGCGCTTACCGAGAACCAGCTTTCTGCGGCGGTGGGAACGATGTCCATAATAATCTTCTTCCTCGCGATAGGAATTATAAATTCCTTCCTCCCTGCGAACTTCTGGCTCAGATACGTTTTCAACTGCATATCGATCTTCTCGAGATTCCAGACGTACGCTAACGGATACTTTGATATCGCATCGGTTCTTTATTACCTTTCCATATCTGCAGTATTCGTATACCTTACCATCCGCGTTTACGACCGCCGCCGCTACAACTGATCAAGGAGACGGTTATGAAAAAGATCAAAGAAAAGCTCCAAAGCCTCTTCCGTGTCGAAAACGTGACGGGCGCAACGATAACCGCACTGCTTATAGGTGCCGTGATCGTGATAAACGTCATAGCTTACGCGCTCACGACGGGCTACGGACTCTATTACACACCCACGGATGAGCTCGATATGTCGATATCCGATGCATCCGACGAAAAGTTTTCATCCTACGAGGGCGAGGGCATAGACGTTATCTTCTGCCGATCGTCCGCAACCTTTGACGAGGAGACGGGAACGAAGGATCAGACCTATTATTTCCACACCACCGCAAAGGAATTTGAAGAAAAATACCCCAACCTTATCAATATAAAATACGTCAACGTGCTCACCAAGCGTATGGAGCCCGACAACAAGATATACGAAAGGCTCTCCGAGTATCAGAAGAACGCCGAGGGCGAGATCGAGTATCCTCTTTACGAGAGCTCCGTTATCTTTGATAACCGTGCACTTGATAAGCACAGAGTGGTGACCGACACCGCCGCCGCGGCGTTCTACGCTAACGATTCCTCGAGCACCGATTCCTATCAGGCGTACGTCGGCGAGGAGGTCTTCTCCTCTATGATCTCGTGGGTTCTTGCAAAGGACACGCAGAAGGCGTATTTCACCACCTATCACGGAGAGGCGTCCGAGATATACTTTGCAAGCATGCTTGCTTGCGCGGGCTATGAGATCGATATCATCGACCTCAGAAAGCAGAATATCCCCGAGGATGCCGATCTTCTCGTTATCTCCAATCCCACTCAGGACTTTGAGGAATCCATCGAGGGCGGTCCCACCTCCGAGATGGACAGACTTCGTAAATATCTCTCCGAGGGCGGAAGCCTTTACGTTTCTCTCGATCCCTATGCAAAGAAGCTTAAGAATTTCGAGGGACTTCTTGCGGAATACGGCATCTCGTATATCGAGAGCACCGTCGAGGGCACGCTTTATAAAAACGTGGTAAGAGATACCGCAAACTCCACGAGCACCGATAACTTTACTCTTCTTGCAGAGTTCTCCGAGTCCTCTCACGCAGAGAAGATCGAGGGAGTCCTCGACCGCTTTGAGTCGGGAAGAGTCCGCTTAAGAGAATGCGCCGCGCTCAGCGTCAGCGGTAAGGCGGAGGCACTTCTCGTTACCTCGGCATCCTCGGCTATCTACGCCGGCGGAGAGCGTACCGATAAGAGCGGAAGCTATTGCGTCGGTGCGGTTTCTCCCACCAAGGACGCGAGCGGAACGAAAAACGGAAATATATTCGTCGTTTCGAGTATATACCTCACCGCGAACGATTCGCTTATGACCAAGGGGTGTGCGAACAGAGATTTCATCTACTCCGTATTTGATTTCGTCTTCGATTCGAACAACGCCCCCTACGGCTGTACCCCCATCCACTTCAACAACGAATCTCTTGAGAATTTCACTATGAGAACAGCGCGTATGTATATGGTATTTATCCTGATCATCCCCGTGATCGTAGCCGTCGTTGGAGCCGTAGTCCTTAAAAAGAGAAAGAACCGCTAAACCCTTCTAAAAGGAAAGAAATATATGAAAAATAATCCGTTTACGGGGCAGAGCACCCGTACCAAAATATTTACGGTCATATCCGTAGCTGCGATACTCGCCGTTTTGGTCTTGAATATATGGCTCGCCAAGTTCATTACCTTCGGTAACGCATACATAGATATGACTCCCGAGGGACTTTACACGCTCTCCGACGAGATGGAGAAGGCGTGCGAGGACGTCTTCGACGGTATTCCCGGCGAGGTGGATATAATCTTCTGCAACGACCGTGACTATATTCTTAACGATACCCTCACCCGCGTGGTCTACTATATGGCTCTTGCGATGGACAAGAGATTTGACAACTGTACCGTCCGGAGCGTTAACGTTAACATCGATCCCACGGCGGTCGCAAAATATAAGACCACCTCTCTTACCGATATAAAGCCCACCGACGTGATCATAACCTACACTCCCACGGACGAGGACGGAGAGCGCGCGGGCGAGTCGAGATACAGAATAGTCTCCGCGGAGAAATTCTGGAGAATTATGTCCGACGGCGTGGTTTATTCCTACGACGGTGAGTATCAGATGATGTCCTATCTTCTCTCGCTCACTCTCGTTGACCGTCCCGCAGCGTATTTCGTTACCGACCACGGTGAGACCTATTACGTTGAAAGCCCCACGACAGACAGAGAGGTTGAAATGAACAAAAAGACGGGCGTTTTCGTCGACCTTCTTCACGATAGAGGCTTTGAGGTGAAAACTCTCAAGCTCTCCGAGGTAAGCGAGATCCCCAAAGACTGTATTCTTCTCATTATAAACGATCCCACCGAGGACTTCGTATACGATCCCGGCACCGCAACGAGTCTTTCGAAGGTGTCCGAGACCGAGATGCTCGACAGATATATGACCGACGAGCGCGGCTCGATAATGGTAAGCCTTGATTACACGAAAAATCTTCCCAACCTTGAGGACTTCCTTGCGGAGTGGGGTATCGAGTGCACGGGACTTAAGGTCACCGATGCGGTAAACAGCGTTGAAAACGGAATTAAGGGCGATACCTCGACCATCATTGCGGACTACAATCTTGACGAGGAGTCCTACGCCTTTGACGTTTACGGCAATTTCGCGACCATGTCGAGTGCTCCGAGATTTATCGTCAACAATACGGGAAGCCTTAAGACCGCCTTCGGTATCGGTCAGGAAACGAACGAGCCCGGCGCGTCCAACACCTTAAGAATATTCACTCCTTTCCTCTATAGCTCCGCGGACTCTCAGGCGCATACCACGGGCGGTGCGCTCGCGGCAAACGGAAAGCAGATCGTTGCGGCTCTCGGAAGCCGTCAGACCACCGATGCCGACAGCGGAGATATGACCTTCTCCTACGTTTTCTGTGCGGCAAGCACCGATTTCTTCTCAAGCGATCTACTCGGAAACACCTCTTATGCAAACTTTGATATAGTTTCGGCTCTCGTTCAGAACATCTGCCGTCTCGATACTCTTGCCGACGATTCGCTCGGAGGCGGAAATATGAACAGTGATAAGTTCTACGGAAAGCAGATAGTCGATACCTCGATAAGATCCGAGGACGAGGTTGCCGATATCTATAACGAGGACGGAACTCCCGGCAAGGAAGTCAAGCTCGGACTCACCGCAGGCAGAAGAGGATTCATTATCGCGGTAGTCGTAACCGTTCCCGTTCTCGTAGCGGCGGCAGGCGTTGTCGTTTGCATCAAGCGCAAATACTTGTAAAGGAGCGAAAAATGATAGTAGTTAAGCAAAAAATGAAAAGATCGCTCCTCATAACCATCCTTGCGGCAATTCTTGCGGTGCTCATCGCGGGTGCGATAATAATCAGCGCGATAATAAACGCAAGGAGCGGTAAGGACGACGGTAATTCAAGCAAGGTCGATCCAAATCTTCCCACCGCCAACGCGGCTTACGGTGAATACGATTACGGCGGAACTCCGTACGCATTTTATCCCGTAAAGCGCGAGCAGATGGAATATATCCAGATAGTAAGCAGAAACACCGATAAAAACGGAGATTCATACACCTACGAATACTCCTTCCTCAAGGATGAAACGCTCGGAGACGAGTTTGTGCTCTCCTACACCGATAAGTACGGAGACACCAAGACCTATCTTCCGAATATCCTTGCGTACGATCCCGAGACCACATATTCCGACCTCTACGCGACCGAAAGCTCGTCGGGATACAACGTTCCTATAATCTATTGGCTCTGCTCCGGTATAGGAAATATAAGATTTTCCTCAAGAGTCGAGCTCTCCGAGAATGCTGAGGAGAGGGAAAGCGACCTCAAGGCTTACGGTCTTGCGGCCGAGGACAACCCCCTCGTTATCAGATTCAATTACAATAAGTCCGACAAGGTGAACGACGATATCGTTCTTCAGGTCGGAGATCTTCTTCCCACGGGAAGCGGATATTACTTCAGAGTCGGCTATTTTGCAAAGGATGAAAACGGAAAGCTTATCGAGAACGAAAACGGAAGCAACGTGGTTGAATACCGCCCCTTCGTTTATACGACCTACGAGGCGTCGAGTCTCTCCTACGCGTTCCTCTCCTTCGCGGACTTCATCAATCCCGTGCTTATCGCAGAGGGACTTGCCGAGGATAACGCCTTCGCACCCTACCTCACCACCGATTTCAAGCAGTGGAAGAACACCGTTTATATGCACGATGAGGACAAGGGCGTCTCTCACAAAATAGGCGATAACGCATATCTTCTCATCCTCAAGGGAAACAGGCTTACCCCGAACGATAAGAAGGGCGGATTTAACACGGATAGGGAGACCTTTGAGTTTAACCTCGAATATCTTTCCGCCGACAAGCTGAACGAAAGCCTCTACAATGCCGTTAAGGCATACGAATATACGGGCAAGAGCACGATCCTCGTAACCCTTCCCGCATACGACCGCGAGGTCATTCTCCACGATGAATACCTCGATATGTATACCTACGAAATAATCAGCGTTGACGCGATCCTCACGGATAGCAACGACGTTACCGAGGCGGGCACCGCCGTTAAAGCGGACGATGAGATCAAGGTCTCGTATAAGCTTATGAAAAACGGTGAGTACGTTGCGGATAAAAACGGAAACGCTCTCGTTCTCTCGGGCGTTCTTGAGCTTAGCTCGGAGTATTTGCCCGAGTCGGTGAAGACGGCACTCGTCGGAGCCGCGATCGGAGAGGTTGCCGTAAGCTTTGAATATAACTACGGCTCGCACCCCACCGTACAGAGCGTATACGAGCTCTATATCGACGAAATAATCGATATCCGCGATACCGCAGATCTTGACAAAAACGTTGAAAAGGTAGCCGTCGGAACCACCGTCTCGCTCCGCGTTTTTGATGTCGTTGACGGTATAAAATCTGACACGCCCTATACCATAGCCATCAAGATCACCGATGAAATGAGCGGAACGGAGGGCAAGATCAAGGATGCCATACTCGGTAAAACCATGGAGCGTAACGTCGGTATCAAGATCGAGAGCTACGTTGCCAGCCTTGAGCTTATGCAGGGCTATTACACCTACGATATAACCGATATCCTCGGCTACGTTGCGAGAGAGGAGATCGTTGCGTTCAGATACACTCAGGACTCTCAGCGCGACCTCTACTACGGCGAGTCGATATTTACGAACACCATGCTTGACGTAAACAAGCGTCTTTACGCGCTTGAGGCAAACAGCTGTGAGAAGGTCGTTCAGATCCTCGGCGGACTTCTTGAGAGCGCGACGAGTGCTCTCGGTCTTAAGGGAATCAAGACGGTCGACGTCGTTATCACTCCCGAAAAGATGATGCAGTACGGACTCTACGCAAACACCGTGTACTTCGAGCTTCCGAGACATATTCTCCCCATATCCGAGGACAGTAACGATTATACCTGGCTCAACGAGCTGGGCTTCACGCTCTATATCAGTGACGAGGATCCCGTAACCAAAACGAGATATATCGCGTCTGATATGTACGACGTTATCGTTGAGATAAACGGAGTCGGTTTCGAGTTCCTTGACTCGACCTTCTACGAGCTCTACGCAAGACGAAACCTCGTTCTTACCTCTATTGAAAACATCAAAAACCTCGATATCGAGTTCTTTACCGATGAAATAAGCGGAAAGTTCACCAACGAGGTAAACGAAACCAAGATATACGCGTATAACGATCAGCTCTACGGAAGCATTGCCGAGATACAGAAGAAGTACGGCGAGGATGCCGAGTACACTGCTATCTCGCTTATCAGAGTCAAGAGCGGATACGTTGCCTCTCACGAATGCACCGATACCGAGTGCAAGCACCTGACGAGCCTTCTTGAGAAGGAGCAGACGGAGAGCGGCAAGAACGGAATATACCTTGACGAGCTTTACGATAAGAAGCTCACCCCGAACGGTGAGGACTATCTCGGAACCGATTCCTTCAAGGAATTCGTCGGAACGCTCTTCTACACCATCTACGAGGACGAGCTCACCGATGAAAACCTCGCAAGCATCAGCGAGGATAACCTTCTTATGAGAATGAAGGTCGATCTCGGTGACGAATACCGCGATCAGAACGGACAGTACGTCCGCTACGTGTACGAATTCTACAGAGTTTCCGACAGAAGAGTCGCAGTACGTCTTTACAAGGAAAACAATAGCGGCACCGTGATTATGGAAAACGGCGTTAAGGCAGACACCACCGACTTCTACGTTTCTTATTTCGCGTTCAAGAAGCTCGTCAGCAAGTATTGGCAGCTCGTGAACGCTGAGCCCGTAAGCAAGAACGAGGCGTTCGACGATTACGGCATCTGGGGTTAAGAGACTGTAAAGCCGCGCGAAAAAGCGCGGTTTTACCCCCGTATAAAAATATTTTAATAAAAATTACAATTTTTTTCAAAAAACATTTGCATTTTCAAAATTAATATGTTATAATGTTCTGTGCTTAATATTCGCGCGGTAACGCGTGGGCGTTGAGCAATTAAAATTGTTTATAAAAATATATAGAAAGAGAAAGAACAATGAAAAGAAGAATTATCAGCACCGTTCTTGTCGTTGTAATGCTTGCTCTCACTCTCGTTAGCTGTGGGTTCAACTTTACAAAGGAAGACATGTCAGAAAACGCAAAGTTCGTTGACGGAATGACCGTAGAGGCATTCAAGGCGGCACTTATGTCGCTCTCCGTTGAGGATGCAGACTTTGGAAATATGTCCAAGGAAGATCAGAGAGCACAGAAAGTCAACGATTACATTTACAAGGTACTTGAGGGCGCGGTTAAGACCACCGACGCTACCCTCCAGCTCACCGATGGCAAGATTGATGCAAACGATATCCTCGTTTACACCTATTTTGCAACCTACACCTACGATAAGACCGAGACCGTTGACGGCACAGAGACCACTACTACCGTTACCGAGATCGTATATCCCTCCAAGACCGCGTCTACCGTAACCATCAAGCTCGGTTACAGTAACGGCACTCTCACTGCTGAGAGCCCCGCTATCAGAGACGCCATCGTTGCGGCTCTTGCAAACGATGCGGATTTCGCAACCTATAAGTACGATTACAAGGGCAATATCGTTGAGTACATCGGCGATAAGACCGACGTTTCCGTATACGTAACCTACACCAAGACCGAGAACGTTACCGAGGGTGAGGGCGACGCGGCTACCACCTCTGCTAAGTCTACCACCGTTAAGTACGAGAAGGTAGTTCTCGATCCCGCAAGCGACAACTTCCTCGTTAAGCAGCTTCTTGCTACCGAGACCAAGGACGATAAGACCGTAGGTAAGTACAGCTTCAACACCAAGATCACTACCGCGCTCGTTGACGATAAGGGCACCGTATACACCAAGGACGATACTGCTACCGACGAGGTAAACAACACTGCTAAGGCAGAGGCAGAGAAGGACGACGTTAAGTACACCGACGTTACCGTTCACTTCGCATATGAAAACACTCCCAACACCGTTATCAAGGCAGAGTACACCGTTACCGCTGATATCTCTACCGACGATTTCGTTGGCTACACCGATAAGAAGCTTGAGATCAAGAAGGATGCTAAGCTCGTTTACAACGTATATCCTCTCTACTACTTCGACATAGAGGATCTTACCGCTGAACAGATCCTTTCCAACGACAATCTCACCAAGGGGCTCCTTAAGGACTCCAAGCTCGACGAGGCTCTTAAGGCTGCAAGCGAGAAGGCTGAGGGCGAGGAGAAGAGCTTGTTAGAGAAGTTCAACGCAGCTCTTGAGGCATTCGAGAAGGCTGAAGATGACTTTGAGAAGGCAGACGAGGCTCTCAACGGCGAGACCAAGGGCGCACAGGCTAAGTATGACGAGGCTGTTAAGAAGGCTATCAAGGAAGAGCAGGATAAGGTTTCTACTCAGGAAGAGAAGGACAAAATCACCGCAGATAGCGACGTTGTTAAGAACAACACTCTCGTAGTTGCAGCCAAGACCGCTCTTGACGAGGCTACCGAGGCTTACAACAAGGCTAACGAGGCTCTTAACGGTAAGGCAGCTGAGGGCGAGAACGCAGCAGTTCCCGGCGCAAAGGCTGATTACGAGACCGCTTCCGCAAATCTCTTTGCAAAGCTTGGCGACGATAACAACGCTGAGACCACCGACGATGCAACCAAGGGTATGGAAAAGGTTGTAGAGGCTTACAATACCTCCGTTAAGGATATGCTTATCTCTTCTTACGAGGACGCAATGACCACCAACATCGGTAAGGCTGTTTGGGCTCTTATGAAGGATAGCGTTAAAGTTACCGAGCTTCCCGAGAAGTCTGTTAAGGAAGCATACGAGAGAATCTACGAGGGCCACGAGTACACCTTCTACACCGGTTCTCACTCCTCCTCCGGACTTACCAACTACAAGTACTACTCCGATAAGGGCGGCTTCAAGCAGTACCTCATCGAGAAGACCGTTGGAACCGGTAAGGGCGATTTCAACGATGCTAAGAACTACATCATGGACGAGGCTAAGGCTTACGTTGAAGAGATCGTAGTTATCTACTACATCGCAGAGGTTATGGATTTTGAGCTCGATAAGGACGAGATCAAGGCAGCTACCGGTACCGGTGCGGCTAAGAAGGATATGGAGAAGACCTACGGTAAGACCAACATCCTTGCAGCTGCTCAGTTCAACAAGCTCTTCGACTACTTCCTTGAGGTTGAAATGACCGAGAACGAGGATGGCGTTGAGGAAGTTAAGAAGGACGACAACGGTGCAAAGATCTACAAGAACGTTAAGATCACCACTTGGACCGAAAAGAAAGACAAGTAATTCTTAAAACCATAGAATAAAAGACAACGGGGCTGCGCGACCTATGCCGCGGCCCCGTTTTTGAATAAAGACCACGCTTGACGTCAGTCGGCAGGGCGGTAAAGCTTAACGCCTTGCCCACTAACGCCAACGAAAAGAGGCAGAAATGAAGGAAGTCAGCTTATATACCGACGGTGCGTGCCGAGGCAATCCCGGAAGGGGAGGCTGGGGCGCGATACTCGTTTACGGAAAGTATGAAAAGGAGCTCAGCGGCGGAGAGCCCGAGACCACCAACAACAGAATGGAGCTCACCGCGGCAATAGAGGGGCTTCGCGCACTCAAGGAGCCGTGCAAGGTAACGCTCTATTCCGACTCCAAGTACCTCGTTGATGCTTACGAGGAGGGCTGGATATGGGGCTGGGAAAAGACCGGTTTCAGAAACGGAAAGGTCAAAAACCCCGATCTTTGGGAAAAGATGCTTGAGCTCACTCGCATTCACAAGGTGAGCTTCGTGTGGGTAAAGGGACATAACGGTCATAGCTACAACGAGAGATGCGATGCACTCGCGTGTGCGTTTGCGGATTCGTTTGCAGACGTGAGCGAGGTAAATGGTTGACCGTTACGGCAAGCTTCGAATTTCGAGGAAATTGCCGATCTTACGCTTTGGTGAGCGCGGTGAAAAGCGGAAGGCTTTTCGCAAGATGGATTTTTCCGTCACAAACGGCGGAAGGCCTTTTACACTCACCTTATATTAAAAGGAGAAAATATGGATAAGGATAAGAAGATATCCCCCGAGGAAAACGAGGGAAAGGAATACGTCCTCGCGAGCGGGGAGAAGGTAAAAAACGGCAAGGATGCCAAAAAGGACACCGCCTCCGATAAAGAGGAAAACGGTGCCGAGGTCAAGAAGAAATTCTACTCTGAGACCTGGTTTATCGCAACGCTCGCTATCGTTGCTGGTATCTCCATCTTTGCGATACTCATAATAACGGCTCTCGGAGGCGGTCTTTCCTTCAAGAACCTCTTCGGCGGCTCGGACGGAGATCTCGACTACGTAAACGATCCTCTTGACAAGTATATTAATATAAAGGAAAGCGATTACAAGGGATATGAGGTGAATATCCCCATTCGTAAGCCGGGTGATGCCGAGCTTGAGACTCAGATAAACGAGCTTCTTGCGACCTACAGAGGCACTCCCGTTGAGGGCGAGAACGTTGCTTACGGTAACAAGCCCATCGCGATCGGTGACGATATAATTCTTTCCTACCTCGGATATCGGCTCGATGCCGACGGAAGAAAGATTCTCGTTTCCGATGCGAATAATCTTGAAAATGCCAATACCAAGGTAGACAGATACACCGTCGGTGCGAATTCGGGCATATTCGGTATCGGATTTGAGTCCGCGCTCGTCGGCAAAAAGCCTAACGGAAAAATAGACTCCGTTCGCGGAGAGGGAGCGGTTCTTGACGGCAACGTTATATACGCGACCGTGAGCTTCGTGCTCGATAACGGCTTGGTATACGACGAGGTCAGCGTTTGCATCGATCCTGCGACTGAGAATTTTGAGAGGCTTTGGGGCATCGGAGCCTACGAGGATCTCTTTAAAAAGTGTAGCGGTATGCAGGGCATCGGTATGATGATGCTTACGGGCAACAGTTTAAATTGCTTCGATCTTGAGGGCGGAGGAACGATAACCTATACCGCGCTCACCGTAAATTACGTTACCACCTCTGCTGTTCAGCCTATCACGGTAGAGAGCTATTTCCCCGCGGATCACTCAGTTACGGAGCTTCAGAACAAAACGGTTTATTACGATCTTTACGTAAACAGCGTTATAAAGTATAACGTTCCCGAGTTTAACGATGCGTTCGTTACCGAAAAGCTTAAGCTCACCGAGGAAAAGCTTGCATCCTACGAGGGCGAAACTCTCGCCCAAAAGTGCAAGAGCTACTACGCATCCGTGCTTATGAGCGAGTACGAAAGCACCTGCAGGATCTATCTTGAAAACGCAGTCTGGCAAAGACTCTTCTCGGTAATAAAAATAAACACCTATCCCGCAAAGGAGATAGACCGCATTTACATAGCCGAAATCGAGGCTTACACCGCAGATCTCGTAGAGGAAAACGCCAACGGTGCCGGATACGAGGACCTCGATTCCTATATGCCCATAGCACTCGGTCTTGAAGAGGGCGCAGAGTGGACTGGGTATCTTCTTGAGACCGTCAAGAGAACCGTCAAGGAAAGGCTCATCGTTTACGCGATCTTGAGGCAGGAGGGAATTCTCCCCGTAGGCGAGGAGTTCGAGGCACTTTACGAGCAGGAGCTTATGAAGGACTACGAGCACGCGATATCCATCTATCCCGGCACATTCTCCTCGGTAGAGGACTACAGAGAATACGTCTACGAGACCCGCGGAGAGCTTGAATATATCCACGACGTATATTACTACTACCTCACCGAAAAGCTCGTTGAGTTTGTGACACCGGTGTATAGCGAATCGTAAACGATTCGCAGTTATGAGCTTTGGCTCCGCCAAGCGTTATTATGCTCACGGGGTGAGCAGTTATGAGTTCGCGGAGCGAACGTTATGAGCGACTTCGTCGCGTTGAAGATTTGGTAGAGACGAAGGCTCTGTCAAATCAAAATACTAAAAATAAATTAAGGCTTAGTCGAGGATTATCGGCTAAGCCTTTTTATCTATATCTATTCTCAAGCGTGGCGGAGCCACTTATAACATTCGCGGAGCGAATCTATAACTCCTCGTCTTGCGAGGACTATAACGCTTGGCTTCGCCAAGCTCATAACTGCGAAGCACCGCTTCGCGATGCTTCGCTTATCTCATCAGCTTCAGTACCGTGAGTTTATATCTCGATGCGGGGTCACTGAAGGAGCCGTGAGTTTTGTTTCCGACGAAGGCGAGCTCGTAATATTTATCCGCCTTGGTGCGCGATGCCTTCGCAACGCCTCTGCCGAATTCGTAGAGGCAACCGAGGGTGTAGAGCGATTTCGGGTGACCGAGGTGCTCGTATGAGGAAAGAAGCCTTGCCGCCTCGGTGAATTTCTTCATATAGATAAGCTCCATCGACTTTGAATAAAGAGACTCGACCATTCGCTTCATTTTTCTTGAAAGCAGGAGCTCCGTCTCTCTTGCCGCGTGGCTGTCTCCCGATTGCTCCGCGAGGGATAACCATTTCATAGCGTTTTCATATGAGAATGCCGTGCCGATACCCCTTGAATAGCAAAGTCCGAGGAATACGAACGCATCCTTGTCTCCGTTTTCGGCGGCGTGCTTGTACCAGAAGAACGCGCTCCTTCTGTCGCGCTTCGTTCCAAAGCCGAAGGCGTAGCATCTTGCAAGAAGGGTTGCCGCTTTTATCTCGCCCATAGCGGTGGCGATCGCCGCGGCTCTGAATGCCGAGAAAGCCTCCTCCTCGGAAACTCTGTCCTTAAGATTTATCGTCTGATAAGCCTCAAGATAGAACTCCTCGCGCTTTGCCTTGAGCTCGCGAGCCTTCGCTTTTGCGGACTCACAACCGCCTGCGGCGGCAAGCTCGTAGAGGTCTATGGCGCGGCCGACGTCCTTTTCGTGCCCCTCCGCGCATCTGTAAATATCTCCGAGTCTCTCGTAAGCCTCAGGGTATCCGAGGTCGGATGCCTTTTTGAAATATTTCATAGAAAGCTCGGTGTTCTTCTCAAGGAATCTTCCTGCAAGATATTCCTCACCGAGATATACTGCCGCGGCAGGATTGCCGCGCTTGATATTGGCGTTAAGGAGAGCTATCGCGTTTTCCGTGTCCGCCTCACATCCCTTACCCTCAAGAAGCATAACTCCGAGAGCACACTCTGCGTTTATATCGCCCGATTTCGCAAGAGCACCCGTGAGGTGAAAATACGCGGAGTCAAAGCCGAGGCTCTTCGCGTTCTCCGAAAGGAGCTTCACGTATTTATAAAAATCGGGGAAGGTAAGCTTTTTGGGTTCCTCCGCGTGAATGGAGCGAAGCTTGTACGCAAGCTTTATCGCGCTTATCGGGGGAATCGTGAGCTTGTCGAGATACCACTTTGCGTGGGCATCACTCGGCTTAACGCCCTTGCCCTCGTGCCATCTTTTCGCCATGTTGACGATGGAGAGCGTGTCGTTACACTCTGCCGCGAGCGCGCAATAATAAGCCGCTATCTCCTCCTTGCCCTCTGAGGCGAAGAGCTCTGCCGCCTCGGGATAGGAATCTATCGAGCCGAGAAAGGCGGCGAAGCGAAGCCAGAACTCCGCGTGTGCGGTGTTGCTTCTTGATACGAGTCTTGAGAAGCGGTATGCGGAATAAGCGTCGAAACGCTTTGCCGCTCTGTAGTAATAATTCATGGCGGTGTCGATATCGCGAACCTGGTATTCGCCCTTTTCGAGCATTTTCGCATATTCGCGCATCGATTCAACGTCACCGCCGTCGGCAAGAAGGTGACGGCATGTGCGTATTTTTTGCGGATTCTTTTCGGTAACGGCGGTCGCAAGCTCTCTCGCGGTTGCCGTCATATCCTCTTTAGATATCACGCTTTTCGCTCCGCAGATAGGACACGGCTTGCCTGTATAATCGCTTTGATATTCGCAATTTTTACATTTTATCATATTTACCTCCGAAAAGCTTGGCGCCGATTTTGTTTTTTGGCTCTTATATGCCAAAGGCTTAACAATAATATTTTACAACAATATAAATATTTTGTCAATACGTAAATATTTCCGAGCGCGCGGGACAAAATAATAAATAACTGCGGGGCACTTCGCCTCGGAGCTTTGAAAAATAAATATGGGAGAATATAAAATGCTTATGATGAAAAGGGATACGAAAAAGACTCGTCCTCTTCTTGCGCTCGGTATCGGAGCTATGGCTCTTTACGGTGCGTACAGTACTGTCTGCTCGGTCAAAGAAATGTGCTGTGAAAAGGCTAAAATGTTAACAAAAGCGTTCAAAAAGAAGGAAAAATGCAAAAAAGAAGGGCTATTCGACGATTGTGACGAGGCGTGATCTCGCGCGTCCTTGAGATGACCTTAAATGCTGTGTCGTTTCACCGCTTTTAGCATATAATGAAAGTGACCGATAAATTTCGATATTATCGGTCAGACAGAAAAGAAAGATCTGATTTTATGAACATTCGTACTTATGGTACGGACGAAAGACTCGTCTTTTGCCGTGAGTATCTTTCCCGAGGCGCGCCCTCGGGCATCGGAGAAATTCTCCTCTTGCCGATACCCTCGTCGCGCGGTGTGGATAAGGAAAGAGTGCTTTCGCTCATCTCGGAGCGCGAGGGGGAGTGTGGCTCCCGCGAGGGTGAGACGGTCGTCGCAGGGTACGGAATACCAAAGGATATAAGGGATGCACTTGCACCGCTTGGAGTGTTGACACTCGACGTATCGCTCGACGAAAAGTTCCTTCTTGAGAACTCGCGCCTTACCGCGATAGCCACCCTCGGAAAGCTTCTTTCCGAGGAAAATGCCGCCCCGTGTGAGCTTTCGATCGGTATTATCGGGCTCGGAAGGATAGGAAGATCACTCCTCGGACTCCTTTTGCCCCTCGGTGCTCTGCCAACGGTCTTTACGGGCAACGAGGCGGCACGCCTTGAGCTTGCCCTTAGCGGAGTGCCTACGGCACCCTATAGCGCATTAAAGGATAGAGAGGAGCTTTCGCGCGTAGGAGAGCTTGACTATCTTATAAACACCGCACCCGCGCGAGAGGTAGGCGAGGGAGCCGTAAGGATCCTTCGGGGCGTGAGGATATTGGAGCTCGCATCGGGAGACAATTTTCCCGAGGGACTTGAGGTCGTGCGCCTTCCGTCACTGCCTGCGAAAAAATATCCGAGGAGTGCTGGCAAATGCCTCGCGCTATCGATCTTAAGGATGCTCGGTGAAGGACGGCGGAATGCTTTTTGAGTGAAGGTGACTTTATGATAGGATATGCTTTTTGCGGCTCGTTTTGTACCCTTAGTGACTCACTTGCCGCTCTCGAGAGGCTCTCAAACGAGGGATATGAAATACAACCGATAATGAGCGAGACGGTGTATAGCACCGATACGCGCTTCTTTTCTGCCGAGGAGCTTCAGCGCAGGGTGAGAGAGCTCACGGGCAGACGGATAATACACACGATAAGGGATGCGGAGCCGCTTGGACCCAAGGAGCCTCTTTCGGCTCTTATAATCGCGCCCTGCACGGGAAATACCGTAGCAAAGCTTGCCACGGGTATCACCGATTCTGCCGTTCTTATGGCGGCAAAGGCACATCTGAGGCGAGACAGACCTCTTCTTATTGCCCTTGCATCAAACGACGCTATGTCGCAAAACCTCGGTAATATCGGCAGAGTCCTCTCGCGCAAGTCGGTCTATTTCGTGCCGATGCGCCAGGACGATCCGGTAGGAAAACCGCATTCTCTCGTTGCCGATTTCACGCTTATTCCGAGGGCACTTGAGCTTATGAAGAAGGGCGAGCAGATGCGCCCCATCTTCGTGTGACGGCATAAGGTCAGCGCGGTGCCGCTTTTGTGCGCGCGGATAAAAATCAAACAGCGCCAAGGGTTACGTTATTT
>JBGVKA010000126.1:0-4249 GCA_045129715.1 Eubacteriales bacterium
TCCTGCTTCTTCTGAGGACGGATCATAAAGAGCCAGAACACGAGAAGGAGCATAGCGATCATGATGAGCATACCGCCGCCGCTTGTGGATTCAAGTAAGAAGTTAAACATTTTCATTACCTTTCACGTTTATTGGTCAAAATTTAGACTACCTGACTATTATACATCATATTTATGAAAAATTCAAGAACAAACGGAAGAATTTACGATATTTTTCCGACCGTTACGGTAATTTCGCGTTATTTTCCGAGTTTTTTCTTGTTTTTCTCCGCCTCGCTCGTTATCGCGCGGACGACCTTTGTGGGAGAAGCCCACCAGTCGCGGCTCCAGACTCTCATAAGAGTCCAGCCTCTCGATTCGAAGAACTGAGGCTTGCAAACGTCTCTTTCAATGCAGGACTTCGATGCGGCAAACGCATCGCGGTCAAGCTCAACGCCGACGAGATATCTGTCCGCTTCGGGATCGTATACCGCAAGCGAGATACGGCTGTTCGTGTTTCCGAGATTTACGTCGACAGAGTAGCCAAGCTTTTCAAGTCTTTCCTTGATCTGATTCTCGATAGGAACGAGATCGTAGCTTGCCGTAGCCTGCTTATCGGAGGTGGCAACGTCGGCAAGAACCGCGCGTGCACCATCGACGTCTCCGTCCGAAACGGCTCTGACGTAGGTAAGATATTTCTTAAGAAGCTTGGGACCGAGATGCTTTGAGGTATCGACCTTGAGATCCTCGGGCTCAATGCTCGTAACGACGATTATCTTTGATCTTGCTCTCGTTATGGCAACGTTGAGACGGTTTTCACCGCCCTCAGCGGAAAGCGAGCCGAAGTTCGTGTATATTCTTCCGAGCTCGTTCTCGGCATAGCCGATAGAGAAGATGATGATATCTCTTTCGTCACCCTGAACGTTTTCAAGGTTCTTGACGAAAATACTCGTATCCTCACCGTCGTCCATACGCACCTTTTCCTTGAGAATGGAGGAGCGGAACTCCTGATCCTTCGCGCATTCGCGGTCTATCATATCCGCAATGCAGGATTGCTGATCGGCGTTGAAGGTGATGATACCTATGCTCTCGTTATTTTTTCTGGTAGCAAAGACGTCCTTGAGAAGCTCAACAATCTTTTTGCCCTCAGCGGTGTTGCGTCTGTCAACCCACTTTCCGTTGACCTTGTAACGCTCTATCGGGCGCACCCTTGCGTTTTTGGAAATGTTGGGGGCTACCTGAAGGGTAGTATCGTAGAATGCGTGGTTCGAGAAATCGATAAGCTCCTGACTCTTACTGCGGTAGTGATAGGTAAGATTTGCGCTCGTGTATCTTGATACCGCAAGATCGAGAAGGCTCTCGACCTCAAGTGCCGCCTGCACGGAGTAATCCTCCTGCGCCTCGGGATCCGCGCCGAGATATCTCTTCATGAACGTGGTCGAGGGGCGAAGCTGCTTTGCATCTCCGGCAACGACGATGTTCTTTCCTCTGTAAATAGAGGGAATGGTGCTTTCTATAAATACCTGCGATGCCTCGTCGAAGATAACGAGATCAAAGAGGTTTTTGGTAAGGGGAAGAAGGTTTGAAACGTTTTCGGGAGAAAGAAGCCAGCAGGGGAAGAGCGTGAGAATGAATTCTCCGTATACCTCCATAGTCTTTCTGATGGGCCAGAATTTCTGCTTCTTGGATATCTGGTAAAGATAATCCTTGTTGTTGGTCGCATTCTCGTAAAGCGTTTCGTAGTCGCGGCTCGATTTACCCTCGCAAAGCTTTGCGGAGAGCTCAAGCTGAGCCTGCTGATAGCGCGTTATTCTTGAGGTGATGTTCTGGAAATCAAGTATTTTTGCAAGCTCCTCTTTACATTCGTCCTCGTGCTTTGCCGCCTCGTGATAAATTCTGATCTCAAGAAGCTTGGAGATTATCTCCTCGTAGCTCTGCTTGTTCTTGCAGAGTCCGTAGGCAAAGTTAAGTATTGCCGTCTTGGTCTTGTCAAGGCTGTCAAGGAGCTTCGAAACGTCGCGAAGGTCGATATAATCGTTGAGAGCCTCCGAAACGTGACGGATATAAGCGGTGTTTCCGCGAAGGATATTGTCGATAACCGCAAGATATCCCTCAGGGGTGAGCACGCTGTAAAGACAGTCGTATTCACGCGTTGCCTCAACTATGGCCCCGCGCGTTTTTCTGAGCTGATCTCTGATAACGTCGGGCTTCTCCTTGGAGAATCTTCTCTCAAGTCTTACGACCGCATCGAAATTCTTCTCGCTCTCAAGCTCATAGTAGTATGCGAGCACCTGGCGGTAGAAGGGATGCTTTGCGGTATTGAAGAGTCCCTTCTTCGATTTCTGTATCTCCGCAAGCTTTCCGCGAACCTCACAAAGAGTATTCGTGTCAACGTTCGGAAGAAGGTAATCGATAATGGGATTCTTTTCCTTTTCCTGTATGTAGTTATAATAGATGTTCTCAAGGTTCTTCGCCTTGATGTCGAGAAGAGCCTCGCTGAGCTCCTTATATGAAAGATTTATAAGCTCGGGGCATTCAAGAAGGTTATTGTATATTCCGTATTCCACTGAGTTCTTCTGGAGCATCGAGGAGGAGGAATACATTTCCGAAAGCGAAAGTCCGAAGGGACGCTTATCGTTGAGAAGACGGTAGATATCGTCAAGCTTCGTGCGCTCGGAGTCTATCTTTTCCTGAAGCTCGTCAAAGGATGCCTGAAGCTTGTTGACGTCGGTGAGCGCGCTCGCCATATCTCGCTGATGCGCGGAAAGACACTTGGAGTAGAAGCTCTTCTTTTCCTTGGTCTCGTCGGTAACGTACATAGCCTTTTCGTTGATCGGGCCGAGACGGTTGTATACTACGTCGAGTGCCGCCTTCTTCTGCGAAACGACGAGAACTCGCTTCTTTTTGCTGATAGCATCGCTTATAATGTTAACGATAGTTTGCGATTTACCGGTTCCGGGAGGGCCGTAAATGACCATATTACCGCATTCGTCAACGCGGCGCACCACCTCGGATTGCGCGAAATCGAGCATCTTTACGGTGTAGCTGCGCTTCGGAGTATGCTTAACTCCCTTAACGCTCTTTTTCTTCGTACGCACCTTTTTGGTCTTGCCGATCCTGAGAAGCTCGGTTATCGCATCGTTGGTGAGATGCTTCTTTTCAAGAATGCTGTAGTCGTTGAAGATGGAGTTGGAGAGCGAATATCTCGTGAGGACCGCGGCGTAGCGGAGCGAGAGCGACTGCTTTCCGTCGGGCTCCTTGAATCTGCCGTAGTTGTAGATGTTCTTAGACTCGTATTCGCTTCCGTCGAATTTGATGTGGAAGGATTCGAGGTATCTTATGATCGAGCCTATCGTGGGATACTGAGAAAGATCGTCAAACTCGGTATCCATCATATCGATGTTGAGCTTCTTTGATTGCGCGTAAGCGAATATAAGAGCCTTGTTGAGCTGGATCTTTTCTCTTTCGTTTATGGATATCTCGACGGTGCTTTCGTCGGGAATGTCGATCGTTACGGGGAAGAGAAGAAGGGGTGCCTTGATGGTGGTCTTGGTCGAGCCCTGATTGATCGAGCCGAAAACGAAGGGATAGCCGACGTAAAGCTCGAATCTTCCCGTTTCCTTCTCGAATTCCTCAACGTCACGCTTGAGCTCCTTGATCTTGTTGATCTCTGCCTCAACCGCCTTGTTGCTCTCCTCGCGTCTTATTCTGTCGTTCTTCTGAGACGCCTTTATGAGCGCGTCACCGGTGAGCTCACTCGTGTCAAGACTCCTCTTATCGAGCTTGCTTTGTATATCAAGGTTTTCAATTATCTGTTTTTTCTCTTTGTTTCCGATTATCGTGAGGGGGAATCTCTTGGTAGTCCAAAGGAATTCTATAAACTCGGAAACCTTGTCTCCGCGTCCCTCAAGAATTCGTCCTATATCGTACGCGCCGCGCTTTCCGACGCTCTTAAGATACAGACATTTATTATTACCGCCTATCTCAATGAGGCGTTCTTTATAATAGGTGTATATGCCTTTTCTCATCGCATTCTCCCATATTCATAAAGTTTTCTTACAAGATCGCACCGCCGCGCACGGTGAGCGCGAGGCAGACGGTATCCGAGCGTGACCGCGCACACGGGAGTGCTCACGCCGAATAGCAAAAGTTCTACAGATAGATTATAACACACGTATAAATAAAATGTCAACGGCAAAAAGCAAAAAAATGTAATAAAATTCTACACGGTATGCCACTAATCGCGAAAAAGAGGGCATACTGCGATAAAG
>JBGVKA010000127.1:0-7981 GCA_045129715.1 Eubacteriales bacterium
CCGTAGCATTCAGAACGGCGGCAATTTTCGTAAATTTCAACCCCGAAACAGGATTCTATAACGGTAAGATCCTCATAAATATTGCGTCCTGGTTAGTCATTGCAGGCTCCGTTTTTATGTTCACTTACGCATTTTCGGGAAGCAAAAAGCAGAAGCTGATCGCAGATTTTTCCACCCCGGCAACCTACGTTCCGACGGGTGCGCTTTCCGTGGCAATGATATTCTTCGCGATCGCAACCGCCATAAAGAGCTCAAAAAACGATTTCTCGATCAGAAGATTTATGCTCACTCCCGGAGTCACTCCCGCGGATCTTATGCAGTATCTTTCGGAGAATATGTCGAGCCTCGTGCTTTCGATAATGGCTCCCATGGCTTGTCTTGCGGTGGTGTATTTTATCCTTACCGCGTGCGTGCTTAAAAGATCCTCCGAGGCGAGAGCATTCTTCGGTACCGCAAACGTTCTCTTCCTCGCGTTCTACACGAGCTATCTTTATTTTGATGCAACCTCGTCACTCGCACGAAACGCTCCCAACAAAATAGTAGACCAGATGGCGTTTCTTTTCGCCGCACTCTTCTTCCTTTACGAAATCAGAATTTCCCTCGGAAGAGAGAAATGGAATCTCTACATTGCCTTTGGTTTTATCGCATCGGCACTCACCGCTTACTCCTCCATCCCTTCCCTTCTTTACTACTTTATAGACGGCGGAGTTGTTTCGAACAGCACTCAGGAAAACGTTCTCACCTTTGCCCTCTTTGTTTTCATAACCTCAAGGCTCACCCTTGCGGCGTTCTTGAAGGAGGACAAGGAAAGCGAAAGCGTAGCCCTTATGAAGCAATTCTCAAGAGAACGCACGGATTACATCAAGGAAAAGGAAGACGCCTTAAAGAAGGCGTACGCAGAGCTTTACGAGGATATCACCGAATTATCCGAGCAGACCGAGGCTGAGGGAGAGGATATCGTTCAGATCACCTTCGACGAGTCGATAGAGCTTCCCGAGGGAGAGACCTCCGAATACGCAGAAAGAGAGATCATTCTCCCCGACGTACAGAATGCAGATGCGGATATCGGGCCCTACGTACCCGATATGGAGGCAGAATTCGTTCAGGAAAGCATTTTATTCCCCCAGGAATACGAGGCAACCGAAGAAGCTGCAGATACCAACCTTAGCGAAGGCTCCGATGAGAGCGATACAGAAAAGACCGAAAGCGGTGAGGACTCAAGCGAAACGAACGCTATCACCGATGCGAGCGCAAAAGAGAGCTCCGACTCTATACCGAGCATCGAAACCGTAAGCAACGCCGAAGAACAGGTAGGCACCCCAGATACCCCCGATGACACGGATCAAGAGAGGACTATATAATATAATGAAGAAAATTCTCATCATAGACGGTAACAGTATAATCAACCGAGCGTATTTCGGCGTTCGTCCTCTTACGACGAAAAGCGGCAAGCACACGAATGCGATCTTCGGTATGATCAACATAATATCGAAACAGCTTGACGCTATCAAGCCCGATTATTGTGCGGTTGCCTTTGACGTAAAGCACCCCACCTTCAGACACGAAATGTTCACCGAGTATAAGGCGGGAAGAAATCCTACGCCCACCGAGCTTTTAGAGCAGTTCCCGGATGCAAAGGAATGCCTTGAGCTTATGGGAATTCACGTCATGGAGCTCCCCGGATACGAGGCAGACGACATTCAGGGAACGGTAGCAAAAATGGCGCACTCCTGCACAGAAGAGACCGAAAGCTACGTGCTCTCGGGAGACCGCGACCTATTACAGCTTATCGATGACAAGATCACCGTTCTTCTCGCGGGAAACAGCGAGACAAAGGCGATGCGCACGGAGGAATTCAAGGAGAAATACGGAATCCTCCCCACCGAATTCGTGGATATGAAAGCACTTATGGGAGACTCCTCGGATAACATTCCCGGCGTTCGCGGTATCGGAGAAAAGACCGCCGCCTCGCTTATACAAAGGTTCAGTACCCTCGAGGGCATCTACGAGAACATCGAGGATCCCTCTATAACGAAGAGCGTAAGAGCAAAGCTCATCGAAGGAAAGGACAACGCCTTTCTTTCAAGAAAGCTTGCAAAAATCGACACGGAGGCTCCTATAGGCAAGGCTATCGAGGATCTTGAATACCGTGGTTTTGACAAAGCAGGTCTCTACAAAAAGTTCACGGAGCTTGAGCTTAATTCATTCATTTCAAAGTTCAAACTCACCGCAAACACCGATGAAAGTAAACAAAAGTTGTCAAATAACGCAATTTCCGATAATACCGAGATCGAGACACCCGTTTTTAGCACCAATTTGAGCGTATCAAATTTTGAGCAAAACGCTTGCTCGGGTGAACGCAGGATTTCGGTTTTGCAGCTCGAAGACGGCATTAACGTTTTTGACGGAAAGCAATCCTACGTTATTCCCTACGATGCAGAAAAGCTCAGTTCCGTTTTCGAGTGTGCCGAAAAGATCGTATGCTACGACGGAAAGGCTTTACTCCATAAGCTCGACTCATTAGGTGTAAAAGCTCCACACGGGGTTATACTTCTCGACCTTATGATGTACGCATACGTTCTTAATCCCGGAAGCGGAGAGCCAAAGCTCGTTTCTCTTTTCTCAATGTTTTTAGGCGAGGCTCCCGACGACAACGCTCCCGTAGCAGAGCTTTTACCGAAGCTTGAGTCTATAATGCTCGAAAAGATCCGCGAAGCAGGCGGAGAAAAGATATTATTCGATCTTGAGCTTCCCCTCATCAACGTTCTCGCGGATATCGAGAGCACGGGATTCAAGATCAACGCGAGAGGCATGCTTGAGTTCGCACAGGCTCTTGACGAGCTTGCACACGATCTTCAGGAGCGCATTTATATGCAGGCTCTCGGAGAGTTCAATATCAACTCCCCGAAGCAGCTCGGAGAGGTTCTCTACGTCAAGCTTGGACTTCCCTGCAAATCGAAGAAAAATAAAAACGGATTCTCTACGGATGCCGAGACTCTTGAGGAGCTTCGCCCGTATTCCCCCATCATAGACGATATCCTTGAATACCGCCAGGTCACGAAGCTTCGCGGAACATATGCCGCACAGCTCCCCAAGGTTGCCGACGCCGATCAGAGAATACACACGGATTTCAAGCAGGCACTCACGGCAACGGGTAGACTCTCAAGCGCAGATCCCAACCTCCAGAATATTCCGATAAGAACCAAGATGGGACGCGAGATGAGAAGATATTTCGTATCAAAGGACGGTTATTCTCTCGTCGATGCGGACTATTCACAGATAGAGCTCAGACTCTTAGCGCACATCTCCGGCGACTATAATATGTCCGAGGCATTCAGAAGCGGTGCGGACATTCACAGAAAGACCGCATCTGCGGTGTTCGGAGTTCCCGAGGAAAGCGTTAACGAAGAAATGAGAAAGCGCGCAAAAGCGGTGAACTTCGGTATCGTCTACGGTATCAGCGGCTTCTCGCTTGCAAAGGATATAGGTATCACCACCACCGAGGCATCGAAATACATCAAGAGCTATCTTCTCAACTACCCCTTCATTGACTCTTATCTTGAGCGCGTAGTAGAAGAGGCTAAGAACGACGGATACACCACTACTCTTATGGGCAGACGCCGTTACATTCCCGAGCTTAACGCGGCAAACGGAATGCAGAGAGCCTTCGGCAAGCGCATCGCAATGAACGCCCCCATCCAGGGTACTGCGGCAGATATTATGAAGCTTGCTATGATCAAGGTCTATAACAGACTTAAGAGTGAAGAGCCGATGGCAAAGATCGTTATGCAGGTACACGACGAGCTTATCGTTGAGGCACCGGACGAGAGCGTTGAAAACGTCAAGAGGATCCTCAAGGAAGAGATGGAGAACACGGTAAAGCTTAATGTTCCGCTCACCGTTGACGTCACATCCGGAAAGAATTGGCTCGAGCAGGATTAATTCATAACGTCAATTTAAAAGACGCAAAAATAAGCTTATATTAAACAGTAAAAATAGTCTTACCGTTGCCAAAAAGCATCGATAAGACTATTTTTGTTTACATTTTATGCGGTTTTTGTTTCACGAGCATCACATCGCACTATTATTTCACTATTATAATTTTGCCACGATCCTCGATGGACGCGCTCTGCATTCCGTTCATTTCCATTATTTTAGCCGTTGGTACGCCGTACTTTTTTGAAACGCTCCACAAGGTATCGCTCTCATCGGGATAATAGACGGTTATCAAGCGACCGTCCACCTTCTCTTCCTTCTCGCACGAAATCCCGCTCAACACGCTTTCGCACTGCTTTTTCTCTGATATCAGGGATATCAAAAGCTGTGCCTCAACGTATATCTTGCTCGCATCAAAGCTCACCGAAATCTCACACGGTACGGCATTAACCTCAATTTTATCGCCTTCTTGTGCGTTTATACGGTATTTCTTGGAGAACTCCGCCTTATCCTTTATCGGATAGCACGTATCCGTACCGCCGCGCGCGATCATATGAAGCTCCGCATCGCAAAGGACGTCTGCATCACCGCCCGAAAGCTCGCATCTTAAATTTTTGATCTCAATGCCGCTCTCAAGAATATCGTAGAGCGGATCCTCGCCTCTGTCAAGCGTTATATTAAGAGCCGCCTTTTCAAAAACGCACGAGCCGAGGGAGGAATATTCAAGGCTTTCGTAGGTGCACTTGTTTTTGAATCCCTCAAAGAAGGCGTCACTCACCGCGGTGTAGCTCTCGCAAAAATGATGAGCCACGGTGCATTCTACCGTCATATTCATAACGACCGATACGGCGCACTCGTTTTCACCACTTATATTATTGAGGTTGACCGTTGCACTGCTGACGTATGCCGTGGGGACGAAGAAGTCGGTGTCCTTATGCTCGCATTCCATATGCTCCTCTATGGGAATACGCTTTTCAAGTCTTACTATACCGTCCTCGCCTCTGAGCAAAATGCAAGCGTCAGCATAACCGGAAAGATTGATACCGCCCTCCGTCTTATGTACGGCATCTATAAAGGCACACGCGGTGCTCTTTACGACCTCAAATTCATCGGCACTCGCCTCGCTTATCTTATCTATCTCTTCGGCATACTCACGCTCGGAGCATTTTAGATACTCAACCGTGTGGATTCCAAGCTCTTTTTTGAGGCTTTCGGCACCGCCGTAAGAGTTTTTCTCGCATACCGCTATCTCCTCCACTATTGATGCCTCACAGGTGACTGTGGTCTTGGCACTTATCTTTCTCGGGCCTCCGAGACGAACTGTCACCGCTCCCGTCTTGTATTCCGCATTCAACGATACGGAGCCCTGAGGAAGCTTCTCCGTAAACTCCGCATCGGCACTGAAGCACGCCTCGGTCAGCATATCGTCACCGTCAAGATACGTGACTCTGAAGCTAACGATGGCGAGGAAGGATGCCTCGGTATCGGATATCAACGTGTTGCACGGAGCGGCGAGTGCAGTATATTTGAGCACGCGCTTGACGTCACCCATATAGTCGGGCAATACGAGCTCCGCACCTATCTCCTTGCGCGAGGAACTCCTCCTTATTTTCTTTACGCAAAGCGGACGAACGTCCGTATATTTTTCATTTTGAAATTCAGACATAAAAAAGCCCTCCGAATAGTATTTGTTTCAATACTATGCAGGGGGGCTTTCTTTTATTCATATCAATTTCCCTGACCGAGAGATTCCATAAGTCTCTTGTTGAATTCGGAGGCGGTGTTATATCCCATACGCTTCTGACGGTTATTCATAGCCGCAACCTCGATAACCACCGAGAGATTTCGTCCGGGACAAACGGGAAGAACGATCATAGGAACCTGGATCCCGAGGATATCCATCGTCTTCTCCTCAAGTCCGAGTCTTTCGTACATCTTTCCCTGCTGCCAGTTTTCAAGATTGATAACGAGGTCGATCTTTTCGGTAAGCTTTACCGATCCCATACCGAAGAGTCTGCGAACGTCAACGATTCCGATGCCGCGCAGCTCTACGTAATGGCGGATTATCTCGGGTGCCTGACCTACGAGGGTGTTGGCGGATACCTTTTTGATCTCTACCGCATCGTCTGCAATAAGTCTGTGTCCGCGCTTTACAAGCTCTATCGCGGTCTCGCTCTTACCGACACCGGAGTCTCCGAGCAAAAGTATACCCTCACCGTAAACCTCGATAAGAACGCCGTGACGGGTGATCCTCGGTCCGAGCTCAACGTTAAGGAAGGCTATAAGAGCCGCCATAAACTCAGAGGTACGGATAGCGGTCCTCATTACCGGGACGGAATGCTTCTCCGCGATGGATATGACCTCGTCACTGATCGCAATAGAGGACGTGTATATAACGCCTGCAGGCTTTGATGCAAAGAACGCCTCGAGTCTCTCGCGACGCACGTCCTCGGTGAGAGTGTTGAGATACTGGCTCTCCATCATACCTATGATCTGAAGACGCTCCTGCTCGAAATACTCGTAATAATCCACCGCCATCTGAAGACCGGGACGGTTAACGCGCGCGCAGTTCAGATAGATATTCTCGGGAATATTGGGCAAATAGATCGTTTCAAGATCGAATTTATCAATTACCTTTGAAAGTTGAATTTTATAAGTTTCTTCCATAGCGTATTTCCTTTACTGTTTTTACCTTTAATATATTGTATCACAAAAAGAATTCAATTGCAAGATTTTATATTTTTTATGTGATTTTTTTATAATGGCTTGATTTATTAACATTCATTTGATAAAATATATTAAAATACTTTAAAGAGGCAGCTAATGAAAAAACTTATTGCTTTAACGCTTATACTTGCAACGCTTTTGCTCTTTGCGGGATGTAAAAACGAAAAATATCCCGAGGTAAAGAGCACCGAGGAAGAGGCTCGCGTTATGATGAGCTTCCGCATCGGAAACGAAAGCTACGAGATGAAATACGAGCTTTACCGTGCTCTTTTCCTTAACTTCTCCTCTCATTACGACGGCGGAGATAAGTCGTTCTGGAGCCGCGCAGAATCTGCGGAGGCACTTTCCGAGATAAACGAAAGGATCCTTGAGTACACGCTCGACATTTTCGGAGTTCTTTACGTTGCGAAAAGCATCGGCTTCGATCCTTATTCCAACGAGGCTGAGGACATCATCGCGGATCAGATTGAAAAGAGCATTGAGGGAGACGGTGATACGATAGTCGGCTTCGGCGGAGATTACGATGCGTATCTTGAGGCTATAAAGGCGGCTAATATGAACTACTCGGTCCAGAAGCTTCTTTTCAGATACTCCGTAGCTTACGATAAGGTCATTGAATACTACGGCGGCACCGTCAACGAAAGCAACCCCACCGAAAGTGAATCGGGAGCACTCAGCTTCACGCGTGACGACGTATTAAGCTTCTATAACGGCGAGGATTCTGCTCGCGTAAGTCTAATTACCTGCTTTTCCCGTGAGCGCGCCGAGACGTTGCGCGCCGCTATGCTCTCCGAGAGCAATATTACCGATGCGCTTGAGCTTGCTATTTCAATGACAACGGCAACCGAAAGCGACGTTCTTGACGGCGTTATCATCGGAACGCATACGCTCGACGAGGCGTATTATTCCGAGGTTACTAAGGCTGCGTTTGCTACGGAGCTCGGCTCCTTCAGTGAGATCGTTACCGCCGCTACGGAAAACGGAACGGAGTACTGGATACTCTACAAGCACGAAAAGACCGAGGAGTACTTTAGTAGCAATTACGATGCTATGGTTGACGTTTTCGTATCTCAAAGGATAGGTGAAATAATTGAGGAGGCAAAGACGAACCTCAGAGCGTCACTTTCCGAAACCGACGCTTATAAAAATCTTGACCGTTCGTCCATCTCTATGAAATGACCATTAAGATCAAAAAGAGACTGCTGAAGAACTTCCCCGAGGAAAAATATCCGCTCAACCAAAAGGGCAAGCAGCTTTCCATGGTTGGCGCATACGAATTGATACAGGACGCTTACGGATTTCTTAAAACCTTCTACAG
>JBGVKA010000128.1:0-3021 GCA_045129715.1 Eubacteriales bacterium
CCTTGCTCCTCACCACAAAAAGGAGGAGCATATGGATTATAAAATTAAAGATTTTTACGGAAGAGAATTGGTGGTTCAACCTCGATTGTCTCTTTATTCGGTACGGGATTTTGTCGGTAAAGAGATGCCGGGACTGGCTATTACGCTCATTGATGCAACCGATAGTAACGATCCAACTGATTACTGCGATCTCACCGTTTCGTTTGGTGAGTTTATCGGTATGAAAAACTGTGCATATATCGATGCAAACAACTGTGATTTTGCCGATCAATTGCTCAAGCAGGGAATGGCGACCAAAACTCAGTTCACAAAAAGGAGTGGCTTCTGCGAATATCCTTTGTGGATGTTCGAGGAGAAAGATCTCAGAGAGATGGGTGAGGCAGCCTACGAAACCTACTGTTTGGAATACGATAAGTATATGGCTGAGAAAATGCCTCCTGCGGAATAATAAAGGAGCGATGAGTAATGATTACATATTACGAGAAGCCCTTCAAGGAGCAGGCTCATATCCACTCGCTTGACGGGAAGACAGACGAAATAACCATACTCGGTGAAACGATGCAGGGACAGCAGAGAACCTTTATCGTTGATTACAAAGGCGTTCGCTGCACTGCGATCTTTAACGTCTTCACCGGCACATATTATGCCGACGACAAGTTTGGCATTATTCAAAGTTAAATTTGACGCAGTGGTTGAAATATACCGCTGCGTTTTCATTTCAACTTTTTTAACCGGAAAAAGAAAAGGACCGGTGTGCATAAAGCACGCCGGTCCTTTGGCTTTATAAAATAACAGAATGATAAAACACCTTATTGTTGTGTCTTTTTTGCTATGGTAGCAAGATGTTCTTCACGTGCGCTTTTGCGTCCTTCTTCCTGAATGTCACCCGCTTTTGTCAACGCAATTTTGGTGAGAAAAGGTCCGACAATCTCGTAGATGAGGACTGCAAACAGTGTAATATTACGAACGATTGCCCCGTCGGGACCAAGCTCAATTGCCTTGATGGCCATACCGAGTGCAACGCCTGCTTGCGGCAACAAGGTGATGCCGAGATATTTTATAATATTGGGATCAGATTTTGTCATTCTTGCGCTGATATTGGCACCATAATATTTACCGAGAGAACGGGAAATGATGTAAACCATACCAACGACTACGACTGCCCATTGAGAGAATACAGATAACTCAAGCTCCGCGCCGCTGATAACGAAGAATAGGATCAGAACCGGAGTTGTCCATCGGTCTGCTCTGTCCATGAGCTCTTCAGAAACCTCGCAGATATTGCAGAACACGGTTCCAAGCATCATGCATGCGAGAAGAGAGGAGAATCCAATGTGAATGTCGCCTACTTCAAATTTTAAGCTGGAAATTGCCACGGTCATCATCACAAAAGTGACTGAAACTGCCATACGCTTGGAGCGAGAATGAAAATATTTTTCGCATAGAGTAAAGAGCAATCCCATTACAAATCCGAGAACGAGCGACAAAACAATTTCAAGCAGTGGTTCAAAAATAACGGCAAACGGACTTATATCTGCTGTACCCATCGATCTTGCGATACCGAATGAAATAGCAAAAACCACAAGTCCCACAGCATCATCAAGTGCGACAACGGGCAAAAGCACGTCGGTTACAGGCCCCTTTGCCTTATACTGTTTAACGACCATCAGCGTAGCAGCGGGAGCGGTAGCAGTTGCAACGGAAGCAAGAACGATAGCAGCAGGAATGGAAAGAGTATCCGGCATAGCGAAATGCAATGCGATCATGGCCGCATCAACAACGACGGTCGTGATCAATGCTTGAAAAACACCAATGACCGTTGCTTGCTTGCCAATCTTTTTTAGTTGGGAAATTCGAAATTCATTTCCCATGGAAAATGCGATAAAGCCAAGCGCCAGATCAGAAATAAGTCCAAAGCCCTCAAGCTGGTTGGCGGCTATACCGATTCCCGGAATATTGAATGCTCCCAAGCAGAATGGACCTATCAGGACACCTGATATCAGATATGCGGTTACTGCCGGAAGTTTTACAAGCTTTGCAAGCCTCGACAAAAGAAGTCCTGCAAGCAGTGCGACGGATAAACTCAAAAAGATACTTGCTGTTTGAGTCATAAATTACGCCTTCTTTCAAATGATTTTTTTGATTACGAGAGAGTAGAATCATTCAGATGCGGTGTGAGGGTAGTATTTATGCTCTCATAGATATCCTTATGGTTGGGCTCCTTATCATCGGCTATATATTATACTCCTTTTTTTATTAAAAGTCTATATAATTTCAAAAAAAATTGATAGTTCAAAGAATTATTTTACAAGATTTTTGCGTTGAAAAAAGGAAAAAAGAAAGCAACGAAAAGAAAGAACGATATAGTAGAAGAATCTCGTGGTAATGTATGTAATTTGTGATATAAAATCTTTGTTAGATTTTACAAAAAATATCTTGATTTTTTTCGTGAATAAGCGTATATTAGGCGTTAGCAAAAAATAGCGAATTTGAATCGATTATTGCCAATTCTCGATAAGAGAAAGAAATAGATTTTGATACAGTTTTTGGATTGAAGGAGGTATGAAAATGAGAAAAACAAAAATTGTTGCAGACACATCGTGTGATCTGCTGAGCTTGAAGCACGTAGCGTTTGCTTGTGCACCGATGAAAATCATTACGAGTGAAAGAGAATTTGTGGATGATGAGAGTCTTGACGTAAATGAAATGGTGGAATATTTGGATAAGTACAAGGGTAAATCGAAATCCTCTTGTCCCAATACTGTCGATTGGCTGGATGCCTTTGGAGATGCAGACGATATATTCTGCTTTACCATAACAAGCAGTCTATCGGGTAGTTATAATTCCGCCTGTGCCGCAAAACAAATTTATGAGTCTGAGAATGAAGGGAAGCGTGTGTTGGTAATCGACACACTATCGACCGGACCCGAAATTGCTTTGGCAATTGAAAAGGTTGAGGAGCTCGTCGAGGCGGGAATGCCTTACGAGAAGATCTGCAAGTGTATTACGCAGTACATAAAG
>JBGVKA010000129.1:0-8722 GCA_045129715.1 Eubacteriales bacterium
CTTGCCGAAGGATACGGTATCTCCAGTTCCGAGAGAAAGGAAGGTGTATCCCGTAAGATCGCCCGCAAGTATCTTACAGCCGTTAAAGGTAACGTCAACGTCGGTGAGATTTTTGCTATCGGAGAAGTGCAATATCTTGACCGCCTTAGGAAGCGCGGTAAGATCGAATACGCAATCGGTAAACGCCAAGTCTACGGAACAGCCCTTAGAGCCGTCCTGCCAGGTGGCAAATACAAGATAATCCGAGGAGAACGTGGGATCAGCCTTGAAAACAACGTTTTCGAAGCTGTAATTCCAGTGCTTCATAACCCCGTCTACAACGGATGAGGACGTGTGGTTAAAGTTAGAGATCGCCTTCTTTGCAAGCAAGGTACCGTTCTTAACAACGATAGAGGTATCGTGGACGACACCGCTCGTTGACTTGGAATAATTGTCAAAGAGCCATGCCGCATCACGCGTCAAGGTGTGTCCGTTAAGATCGATAACTGCAGTTCCGCCTATATACGCTATAAAGCTTGAGTTGGAATCACTGCTCGTGTTGGTATAATCGCGTCTCAAAACGATTTCCGCGGTCTTTCCCTTTGCGGATGCTCCGTAGATGTAATCCTTCACGTGAGAGAGTGCAAGTCCCCAGGTCGTATCAACTCTCTTGAAGCTTCCGTCCATAAAGAGAAGGAAGGGATAGTCTATCGCGGAAAGATATCCGGGATTTGCCGTTATCGTGTCGTGAGGCACGGTGCCGTAGGGCGTAGTAAGGCTCGTGAGATAGTAAACGGAGCTCGTTGTGTCATCCTGCATCTCAACGAAGTATCTACCGCCATCAGCCGTCGGGAATTTATCGGTATACGGCGCGGTTGTCGATGAGGTTTTAAGAGTTATATACTCTCCGTCCTTACCCTCGCCGAATCTTATATACGAATCGTACACGTCGTTAGATGCAAAGAGCTTTATTCCGCTTGCATTATTGCAGAGTATTTCTCCGCCGTTAACGTTCACGGTGCAT
This sequence comes from Eubacteriales bacterium, assembly GCA_045129715.1. Classification (GTDB taxonomy): domain Bacteria; phylum Bacillota; class Clostridia; order Oscillospirales; family CAG-272; genus UBA1740. The sequence continues at coordinate 1,004 of JBGVKA010000129.1, forward strand.
CTTATCCATTTTCCGCTATCGACGTTAGCATCGAACAAGGTGAAGGTCGATGCCGAGCTTCTGTTGGTATTGAGATCGAAGGTGCAATCGTTGAATTCAAGATCAAGCACGCCGGGGCCTATAAAACTACATCCCGAGGAGGCTGAGGAATTGTTGATCTTAAGAAGCATCTCGGATACCGTTGCACCGGGAAGGAGTCCGAAATTAACGGAATCGAACTCAAACTTGAATATCTTTCCTTCCATACTCTCTGTGTCCGAGGTCTGCCATGCATTCACAACGAACATCGAGGTTGAGTGAGTATAAAGGCTTCCGTTTTTGATATTAAAGGTCGTCGGGAAGAAGGTAACGGGGTTTTTACCGTTATTCCCCCAGCTCTTGAAGGTCAAGGTAAACAGAGGTCGTTTAGTGCTCGAATTTGGATTTTCAGACATCGAATGACCGCCAAGGTCAAGCGTTATCTTACCCTTTATCTGAGACATATTATCATATCTTTCGTTGTCGATATAGGTGTAATCGCTACGAAGCAATATGATTATTTCATTGCCTACGTACTCTCCCTGCTTTTCGTCCCACGTGTTAGAGGTGAGATACGCCTTAGCCTTACTGATAGCTGTGGTGCTGTCGTTCTTATTTGCACCGACGAACGTAGAGTATGCCCCGAGGAAGTTGCCCTTTCCGTCAAAGACCGCAAAGGGATAAGCCTTCTCGTCTGCGTACTGTGCATCGATAGCTCCGTAAGGAGTTACGAGGTTGTTCTCCTTAAGCTCATATCCCGCACCGGTGCTCTGGAAGTTTCTGTACTTTCCGTCGTCACAAAGGAAATTATAGGTGACGGGAGATCCGCCCATAGAGGAATCGTATGCGAGATATTCTCCGTTTGCGTTTCTTCCGAGAACGAGGGTATCGTAGGAGTCGATTTTAGCAAACGTGAACTTCGAGCCGTCTCCGATTATTTTACCGCCGTTGATCTTAAGATTTACCCTTGAATTTGCCGTATCAAGCTTAAAGAGCGTACCGCCCTTTGCAGGCGCGTTGTTTGCAAGATCGAAGGTACAATCGTTAAGGGTGAGGTTTGTGGTAAGTATCGTGGAATTGCCGTTGTGCCATATCGCGTAAAAGGCTTCGGTTATCGTTTCAAGAGTAAAGTTATCATGGAAACCGAACGTAATATTATCACACTGAATGTTAAAGGTCTTCGTGCTTTCCGTCTTGTAAAGACAATGGGTTACCATCGTTGCATACTGTTCGGTGTCAATGCGTCCGTTTTTATAAATAACGGTAGTATCGTACATAGGAGTCGTGGACGTGACGACTGCATTAAGAATAAGTCTTCCTCTTGTCAGCGTATGACCGCCGAGGTCAAAGATAAGAGTACCTGCGGAGATACCGTACGAGGGCTCCTCGTCTACTATGAAATCTCTTCTCAAAAGAAGCTCAGCGGTAGCGTTTGCATTTTCCTCGCCCTTAAGAGCGGTATTCGCGGCGTTTATTGCCACCTTAACACCCTTATGTGCAGAGACGAACGATCCGTTCTTAAAGAGCACGATGGGATACGTGTTTTCATCGAGATACTCTTCGGGAATGATTCCGTATTTCGTGGAGTTTTCTTCGATCTCAAGCGTGCGCGTGATATATCCGTTAACGGCCTCGCCCATCTCGAACGTTGCATATCCGTCCGTGAGTCTGAAGCTTCCCTCTACGTCCCAATCGATATAGCTCGGAGTAGTGAGGGTTACGTATTCACCGAGAGAGTTCTTGCTCATCTCTACCACGTTCATATTATCGGTAAGCACTGCCCATCTCGTAGAGGTGAGTCTGATATCTCCGCCGGAAATACAGTAAGCAATATCAAGTCCCGTGGTTTTTGATGCGGGGAATAACGTTGAGCCAACCGTTGCGTGATTTTCAGCGGGCATATCAACTATGCAATCCAAAAGAGATATATTAGAGCTTATTTCAACTCCGCTCGTGCCATTGCTCGCGGAAATAATTTCAGATGCATAAGCCAAATCGCCGAGAGCAATGTGGGTATTTTGTAAATTAATATTTACTTTTTTACCGCTTCCGCCACTCAGAGACTCTTCATAAGACACGAGCGCGGTTCTTCCAAGGCGTATCGTTCCGCCCGTTATATTAATCGCACAAGCGGATTTTTCCGATGCCTTTATCCAAAGAAGAGATTTAGCGGTATTTTCACACGATACCGTGTATTTACCAAGATCAACGTTAACAACGCTAAAGCCCGAAATAGCCGACGTAACGTCAGAATCCGTAAGCACGTAGCTTCTCTGAAGCTTTACCGTATAGCCGGAAGCGTACGCTCCGAGAGCCGATTTCCAGCTATCGTATTCGCCAACGAGAGTCTCACCGTTGTAAATTGCGAAAGCCTTTTCCGACTCGGGCACAGCGTAAGTACCGTTATATTTTTCAGCAATATACGCGCTCTTGACCTCTAAGTCGGTAAGATTTTCCACCACCTTGAAATTGCTGAAATAAAGAGGTGTCTTTCCGTTTCCGTCAGTCGCTGCGTGTATGCTCAGCGTCTGCACGAGAGAATCCGATATCTTTCCGTAAGCGGGCTCGTATACGGTATACTTAAACTCGACCGTCGTCCACTCGCCTGCCTTAGTCTGCGCGTTGACGTAGGTACGGTCGTAATCAAGAGTCTTCTCGGTCTTATCGGTCATTCCCTTGAGTCTGAAAGTAACGGTTCTGGATATAGTATCGTAAATATCGATGGAGAAGGTGTACGTTCTGCCGATATCGTTCTTCGTCACAGTGTTGCCGCCCGTAACGTTTTTATAGTTCAATACCAACGTTTCCGCAGGGTAATATTTTGAAACGCCATAGGTCGTAGGCGTAGTTATCACCGCCATAAGAGCATTTCTGCCGTCAACACTGCTCGATGCGGTAAGCGTTGCCTTATTTCCCTTCGAAAGATTCGAGGAAAGCGTGCCCGACATCGTGTCGTTAATAACGGTCTCATCACTCGTAGCTCTTCCTTTTTTAAGAAGAAGAGTGATCTCTTTTCCGCTGTTAGCCGTTACGTACTCGGTTACGTCTATCTCGTAAGTGCCCTTACCGTTTACGTTAACCTTGCCGAGAAGCTCGCCCACCGTGGCATCCTTTCCGCTCACAGCGTAAAGCTCAGCGGTGTTTATAGCGTTGTTTTCTACTGTGAATCTGAACGAGAAGGCGTTACCCGTGGTAATTTCGGGAGCCGTAAACGTATAATGATCACCGTCACCGGTAAGCTCCGCTGCACCGTCTTTTTCGGTAATGAACGTCGTGGTATAAGCCGCTCCGATCTCTCTTCCGTTATCGCCCTTAAAATCCGCAGGTATCGTAACGGTATAAGTCGTAGAGCCCTCAAGCGAGTCGGGGGTGAACGTCCATTCGGTATTACCCGAGGAAGCTGTCCACGATCCGCTAACGGTACCGCTTGCCGAGGTGACGGTTATGCTCTCAACCGCATCCTTGGTAACCGTTCCCATAAACTTTATCGTTATCTTATCGGTAACGGAAACCTCGCGTTCGTCTCTATTGGGCTCGGTATAAAGAACCGTAACCGCATCACCCTTTACGTAATAACCGAAGAAGTTCATTAACGCCTGATAGGTGTCGATTCCGTATACGAGATCGGGTCCCCAAGCCCAAGTGTGCGCCAAGGGAGCGTCGAAATAGAATATCGGTATATCAAGCGTCTTGCAAACGTTTATTACGTCATTCGTTGAGCCGTACGCCGCATTGAAGGTATCGTAAAGGCAGGATATTTCAAACGTAGGCATATGGCCTTCCGTAATATCGTCCTGCTGTGAGCCGTTCGCCGCGTAGATAGCCTGCGCACCGGAAATGATCTCATTGCCGTCGGGATACGTGAGCCAGGGCTGCTTAGCACCTGCTTCGATCGTGTATTCGCCCGTATAAACGTCACCCTCGATAGCTCCTGATGAGACCTGATATCTCGTCTCACCGTGGTGCTCACTGTAATAACGGTCTGACATAAACGCGGAAAGAGCCGCGTTGATAGCCTCTTCCTTTTCTTCAAGCGTTGCATAGCTTCCATTTGCAAGAGGAGACTGAACCACCTTTTCGCCAAGGAACTTGAACCATCCGCCCTTGGAAATTCCGAGCACGCCAATGGTGTCAAGGTTGAAGTTATAAGTATCTCCACCGCTTACGGAGAGATAACGCAAAAATCTTATAGCCGCAGTGTTAACGAGCTTGTCGTTATACATCATAAGGCCGTAGTTCATATGGTCACCGGTATTGCCTTGGCTTCCGTCATAGTAGCCAAAGCTCTGATCCTGTCCCATGGGAACCCAGAGATAATCGTAAGCCGAGACCGCATAGCCTTGGTATACAAAATCATAGTAATGCGGATTGTCGGAGCTTATGTGAGTGGTCGTAAGGTCACCGTTTGAGCTTGCCTTAGCTATTACGGGAACCTTGCTCTTAGGACTCGTGGGATAGGTCACCGTAGTGTAAAGATTCATCTCGAGGGGGCTTCCGTCGGGATCAACGCAATCGGTTATAGTCTCGGCAACCGTATACTTTACCTTCGTGTACTGTCCGTTAGCATCGGGAGTTTTTCCCGCTGCATCCGAAAACCACTCCGGTGCGGTGCCGTCAACACTCGCGGTGGTCTTTCTCGTTCCGTCCTCTCTTACCCACTTAACTATCTTGTTAGGAAGTGCGGTCTTGAAATCCGAGTTCCAGTTTTCAACTATTTTATCGAGTGTGCCCTCGGTAGAATGCTTATCTATTTCCCAGAAAACGTTATCTATCGTGATATCGTATCCCGATGGAACGAGATAACGCTCGTAATACGTTCCCGACTGTGCAAACACGGCCTTTCCGATATCGGTGGTCTTATCAAAATGCTTGCCTGCCTGAACCTCCTTAGCGAAGCGCGAGCCCGACGTTCCGAGTGCCAAGCTATCGGCATTCTTGGGATTAAGATAGTCAAGAACTAAAACGACGTATCCTCTGTCGAGCATCGACTGAATGATACTCTTATTAGTATGAGTTCCTATTCTCTCAACTCCCGTATTTACCGTATAGACTATGATCTTGGTCTGGTTATATCCGGGAATTACGGTTCTCGAATTGTCCTCTCCTCTGTCAAAGTATACGGTATACTGCATATCTCCTACCCAAGAATCCTTGGTCTTTACAGTATCCTGAATTTTGTAGGACTCAAACTCCTCGGCAATTCCCTTGCCTCCGTCAACGTCCTCCAGCATTTCACCGATAACCTCTATTCCGTCAGAGGCAAATATAGTAGTCGTCAAAGCCGTTACCGTCATAATTACCGCCAACAGAAGTAGGAGGACTATCGTAGTGCATTTTTTAGCACTCATCTTTTCCTTCATACCCTTTCTCCCTTCGAATTTTATGTGATTTAAAAATATATACGAGGCTTACCTCTATTTTAATTTTAACAGAAAAGAATTGACAATAAAAGCAATTTTGTGGTATAATTACTGTAAAATATCCACATATGAGGTTTTTTATATGATAATACACCATTCCAATTTCGGATCAAAAACCGCCGCTCGTTACGGTTACATCAGCGGAAAATATAATTATTATGAGCATATACACCAGTACTGTGAGATAGTTTTCTGCGAGGAGGGCGCGATGGAGCTTACCGTTGACAACAAAAAATTAACTATGCAAGCAGGTGATTTTGCCGTAATTTCTCCATTCAGAACCCATAGCTTCTATACCCCCGAATACGTTCGACGTTGGATCTGCGTTTTCAGTGATGACCTTATACCGTCCTTCGTTACCGAGGACGAAATAATCTCCACCTCAGACAACTGCGTTTTTCACGCAGACGAAAAAACGATCGCATTTTTTAAAGACAAATTTCCCGATAACAACGAGGAACTCGTTGAAATGAGCATCAAGGAGCTACGCACGATATGTATAATAATTTCTTGCGTTTTCGAAGAGTATTTGCGCAAGGTGAAAACGGAGCCGGTGCATCAAAACAAAGCCCTTTTGAAAATACTTCTTTACATAAGACAGCATTACAAGGAGGATCTGACGCTTTCTTCAATAGGCAAAGCTATCGGATATAATCCCAAATACGTTTCAAATTGCATATCCAATATAAAGAATTACAACCTTCCGCTTCTCTTAAATTCCCTCAGGATCGATCACGCCAAAAACCTACTTATCAAAACGGATTCGAAGATCATAGACGTTGCCGCTATGTGCGGATACAAAAACGAAAAGAGCTTTTACAATGCGTTCAGATCTATAACGAACACGACGCCCAAAGAATACAGGATCCAAAAAAAGCAAAGAAGCATATAAAACGAAGGGCTTAGCCGTTTCTCTCGGCTAAGCCCCTTTTTTGTTTAATGAATAATGATAATCAAGCAAAGCCGAGTCTGAATGCTTGCATTCAAGCGAGGCGGCGAAGATTGCTCCGCTCGCGCAAATCTCAGATTTGCATAGGCGCAATTGGAAATAATGAATGATGAATAATGAATAATTATGGTTGCTTTTTTGGGAAAAAAGCTTCTTTTTTATTTAAAAGTAGTTTTTATGGATCTACTCCATTATTTCGCTTTTTCACTTTCAACCTTCAATTTTAAACTTGAAATTTACGCCTTTGCGCTGATCTCCCGAGAACCGTCGTTCTCCTCGTACCAAGGAGTCTCGGTTCCGGGTGAGCGCACAAAATCACAGGCTCCTTTGTGTAAAGGGAGCTGTCGCGTAGCGACTGAGGGATTGTCAGCGTTTTTTGAAGCGAAGTCCCACGTACGCGAGTTGGCGAAGGGATTGTTCCTAAATAATCTGATTTGCGCATACCGCTCGCGGTATATTGCGTCATTCGTCGTGTCCGACCGACGAATAGCAAACGGCTCACGACACGGGAGTGGTCCGGGCGGCTTTAGTTTATGCCAAGTTCCCAGATACCGTCATTCTCTTCGTACCAAGGAGTCTCAGTTCCAGGGGAGGTGGTGAGAACGTCGGAGGTATTGATCTCTACGATCTCAATTTCGGGGTTAATATAATTCTTCATTTCCTTTTCTAACCTCACTTCTTCACTATTCACTCTTACTTATTACCTCCGATTACAGCACTTCTGTAATCAGCCGCGCTTTCGGTATACTTGATGAAGCAGGAGATAATATTAAGAAGCTCCTCAAAGTTTTCCTCAAGCTGTAAGGTCTCGTCCATCATAGTCTTTTCAAGATAGCTTGTGATATGGTATTCTCCGCTCGCATCACCCTTGGAGTAGGTGACGGTTTTAAAGAGCACGTAAGCGTATACGTCGAGCTCAACGTAATTGCCGTAGGTCTCATCCTTGCCCTCGACGGTGTTGAGCTTTTTGCCACATGCAAAGAATTCGATTCCGTCCTCGTTAACGTAGAAGCGGACGGTGGGCCTTTCGCCAAGATCAAGAGTTATACGGCTGACGAGATCCTTATTCGCGGAAACGGCAACGAAGGTCTCGATCTCTCCGTTATACTCTCCGCCAACGGTGAGAAGCTCGTTCACAAGAGCGTTTACTCTCGCGATCTCCTCGGGCGCGTTGAATTCCTTGAAGTAATCATAAGCGGACTGAACGTAGGCAAGAACGTCCTTTACAAGAGTCTTTTCGATCTCGGTTGCAGAGGCGTTATTAAGCACCTTTTCCGCATACTTGGGGATAGAGAAGGTGAAGGTTACGTTTGCCGTGGTATCACCCACGTT
>JBGVKA010000130.1:0-2251 GCA_045129715.1 Eubacteriales bacterium
TTACTTCCTTTTGCATTTTTTTACCTCCTTGCATACCGAAGCGGTATGCACGTTAAAGCTTGATTACTTGTTGTAGCGGTCAAGCCATGCCGCAGCAGTCTCAAAAGCGTCGGAAAGACCTTTTGCGGAAATCTGCTTTTCAGGGAAGGGTTTACCCGGAGCGAAAAGCTGAACGGCTATATTTTCGGGAACGGTTTCGTCCGCCTTAACCGCCTTCTTTTCGGTCATTATCATCATTTTTACGTAATACTCAGCGAGATCTCCGTAATACAGATCGTCGTCCTTGCGAACGAGAGGTCTTCCTTTGTATTCGATGTACTCACCGCTTTCAACGCCTTTTACGTCGAACATAATTAATGTACTCCTTTCGTTTATTTGGAAGCAGAGACTGCCTGTCCGCCTCGGTGTCAATGATATCAAATTTTAAATCGAAAGTAAATAGCTTCGACAAAAGTAGATACCGTAAAAATATCGCAAAACGCTTTATTTTTTGACAAACGGGGTGAACGTGAGCGATGACGCTCCGTCCTTCGGAATAGGCTTAGTCAATTCAAATATCGAATCCGCGCGGTCGGAAAGTGCCTTTTGGCGAAGCTCTGCTTCGTTAAATGCCTTGAAATCGGACGGCTTTGTCAATATTTGAATTTCTCTTGTCTTCCTCGTTTTTTTCAGAATTTGCATACCTACCTTATCCATAGCAAGAATTTGCGTATACAAGGGAAGCACTTTGATTTCGGAGGAGGTAACGCCGAAAAATACGTTCAGCAATGCGCGTCTTATCCTTGCTCTGGTATAGTTTTTAGTTTCGGTACGCAAGAGAAGTGTAGAGATATCGTTCGCCTTAAAGCTTTCGTTATAAAGGCGATTATATAAACCGTCTCCTGCATCGTGAATATCTTCATTCTGCGAGGGCGGGTTTAATCTTAAATAAGAAATGAATGCGGAGGATATTTTAGAAATATCCGTAGGAAGCTCACCTTCCTCAAAAAGAGATCTGATCAGATCTCGCGTTTCTTCGGGCAAATAGTCAATGGCAGACAAGTCTCCCTTTGAAATGGCACTGCGTATAGCCATAGCACTTTGATTTTCTGCGTTTTCGATCGACTCCGCATCGTAATCTGCGCCAAGACGCTTAATGGTATGAGGCTTTATATTTGCACCAAGACTTTTTATTGCCTTGATGTATTCAAGTGCAAGTATATTATTTGATGAAAACTCGAAAGAGGTATCGAATAAGCTTTCGTATGCCTTTTCCAAACGCTCGGGGTATCCAAGCAATTTGTTTTTCCCAAGCTTTGAGAACGCATTAGAAAACGAGTCTGAGGACATAATATCCGCTACGCGCAAAAGCTCGGAAAGATTGCCGGATTCCGAACCGAAGGAGAGGTAATCGGCACCGATGCTATCCGCTATTCTTACTCCGCTTTTTGCGAAGAATTCGGCACTTGACGAGGAGAATGGGAAGGGAAGCTCTAAAACGAGATTGACACCCGATAAAACTGCCGCCTTGGCTCTTGCACCCTTTGAAAAGAATGCTATCTCGCCGCGCTGAGTAAAATTTCCGCTCATTACGGCAACTATAGCTGTATCAGAGCCGAATTCCTCTCTTATCCTCTCAATTTGATATTTGTGCCCCGAATGAAAGGGGTTGTATTCTGAAATTATAGCTACGGTTTTCATAAAAAGCATGTCCCCCTTCAAAAAAAATTTATTTTTTCGCTTTAAGTGTTGATAATTTTGCTTTTATGGTGTATAATCTATACGTTACAAAAAACAGAAAGGACACTAAAATGAAAGTACTTGTTGTAAACGCAGGTTCAAGCTCCCTTAAGTATCAGCTTTTCGATACTAACACCGGAGACGTTCTTGCAAAAGGTAACTGCGAGAGAATAGGAATCGAGGGCTCCAGACTCATCCACAAGATCAGTGGCAAAAAGGATTACATAAACGAATCCGCGATCAAGGATCACTCCGAGGCTATGAAGCTCGTAGTTGCGGCGCTTCTTGACAAAGAGGTTGGATGCCTTAATTCCGTTGACGAAATAGAAGCTATCGGACACAGAGTTGTCCACGGCGGACCTTTCTTCACACAGTCCGTTCTCGTAACCGACGAGGTTATGGAAACTCTTGAAAAGTGCGTAGCTTACGCGCCTCTTCACACCCCCGCTCACATTATGGGTATCAAGGGCTGTAAGGCTGTAATGCCTAACACTCCCGAGGTTCTCGTATTCGACACTGCATTCCACCAGAC
>JBGVKA010000131.1:0-6268 GCA_045129715.1 Eubacteriales bacterium
ACCATCGGGAATATTTGCGATCTCAAGCTTCAAGCCATCGTACATAGAAACCAAAGCTTCCTGCTTCATACCGGTCAAGGCGAGTATCTTTGAATTATCGGTTATTCTGCGGAAGAGTCGCGCATATACAAGCTGCCAACGGGTGTGGACATTTTCCTCGGGGCTGAGGATCTTAAGATAATCCTCTTTATCGATCCAGACTGCTTCAAGACCTACGAGAGAGTGATAATATTCCGCTATCTCCTCCCAGGTTCTGCTTTCCGAGGAGCATACGTTATATACCTCGCGCTTTGCCTCCTCCTTGAAGAGAATGAGCGCGATCATCTTAGCTACATCACCGCCCCAGCAAAGCGTTGCCGGCTTATCCTTTGCCTCTATGGGAAGAACGACCTTCTTTCCCATAAGAGCTCTTGCTACGCTATCAGCAAATTCAAGCGTAACGAGCTGAAGGCGCATGGTGGAAAACGTAGTTGCGGGACGAACTACAGTCCAGTTATTATACGGCGAGTCGGAGAGAAGATCCTCATCCTGAGCCTTATGAATACAATAATCATGAGATGCCTTAAGAACCTCGTCCTCCGATGTATCCCAAAGGCGCGGAGACGTCTCCTTGATAGGCTGCTCCTTATCGTCATATACTCTGCAAGATGATAAGAATATATAATGATCCGTATTATCTAAAAACATTTTGTAATAATCTGAGAAGTTATAGCTCGCATAGTTCATAAAATTGACGATACCGTCGTATTTTTCCTTAAGCAAGGATTCGAGAAAAGCCTTATCAAAGGCATCTCCCTTGATATAAGTAGCACCGTTATCCCAGGGAGCTGTCTCATCAAGTCCAACACCTGTAACGTCATAATTGAGTTCCAAAAGCTCGGGAACGAGATATCTACCCATAGCACCCGTTGCACCAAGAACCAATACCTTTTTCATTTTATTTTTCCTTCATTAATCGATTTTATTGCCGTTAAAGTGCACGCCGCCTACCATTTTATCAATAACTCGCTGAACGAGATAATCATGCTCGTAGGTATACGGATTTTGTTTTTCACCAAGAATGTAAGCGTAAAAATCCTTCATCATTTCATCATAGCGTCCGTATGCGGTATTATCGTCAAACGGAATGGTTATCTTACAGTCCTCATACGTCTTCTCTGCGATTTCCGTATTTGAGAAGGTCAAGGTTATGGGACGCTCAAGGGGACAAATGTTAACAGTGCCCTTACTTCCCGAAACGACGAGCTGACGTCTGCCAAATCCGTTTACCTCTACCGAGGAAACGAAAATACGCGCAAGAGCGTTACCGTACTCAAAAACGGCAAGATTGTTGTCCTCAACGTCAACACCGTCACGCTGAGTCTTTTTTAAAAAGCTTGTGACATTTTTGGGTTCGCCGAGCATATAAACGATAAGATCGACCAGATGGCTTCCGAGAATATACATAATTCCGCCACCAAAATTTTAAAGCCACGTTCTGTATTCGGGTGAATGATTAGTGCTCATTTCGGCATTTATGGAATATATTTCACCTATGCTACCGTCTTTTATTAGCTCCATGCATTTCACAACCGCCGGATTATATCTATACATATATCCGAGCTGCACCACAAGACCGTTTGCCTTTGCGGTATCAAGAATATATTTATATTCCTTAAGATCTCCTGCAGGCTTATCAAGATGAAGATGCTTCCCTGCCTCGATACAAGGCTTGGCGTATTTCATAAGATCCCAAACGTCACATTCAACGAGTATTGCGTCAGACCTTTCGATTATCTCGCTTACGCTAAGACGCTCAAGTCCTTCATAGCCCTTAAGCTTCCCTCTTTTTTCTATCCAACGCTCGTTCTCCTCCGCGTATCCAACGACCTCGAAAAGCTCCGGAAATTTACGGACGGCAAGCATCTTTGCCTCGGCGTGATTATGACCGATACCTATCTGACCTATCTTTATTTTTTCCATAAAGAACTTTCCTCTTATATGAGTTTTTTCATATTTATAACTATGGAAGCCGCCGTACGAAGATCTATTTGCTCCATCGTGCTTCCCTCGTCGTATCTATCGACGCAAAATGCTATCTGACCGCCGAGAATCGGATTAATAATTCTCGAAAGCATTCCTCCCTGACCGTTTGCATGGTAGCTCACAGGAGTTTTGATCTCTTTTTTCAAAACAAGCATAGCCTTGAAGCTTTCGGCAAGCTCCTCGTCATTCGTTGCTTTAGTAACTATCTTAATAACGTCCGGATTTCGCTTTTCAAGAAATGCTGCAAGCTCAACGACCTGCTCGGTATTCATTGCGACTCCGGGGTGGCATGACAAAAGCACCTCGGCGCCCATAGAATGAACCTCTTCGATAAGCTCGCATTGCTTTGCGATTATATTCTCATCGGTAACCACTTCTTTGGGAGAGTCTTTCGTGAAGAGGTGTTTATCCTCTCCTATAAATTTGCTTTTAGACTCCTTTGAGAAGGTATAGCCCTGAACGTCTATTGCGGCAGCACCTGCCTCGACGGCTCGTAGCATTGTAGCAACTCGCTCGTCCTCGCTGATTCCGAGATCTTGCCAATCGTAGCTTTTTTCGTAATTGAGTGCCAATATCGGACGGCTTGACGCCTCGATGATAGGCTTAAGATATTCAACGCTCGTATCCTCAAGGCAAGACAAGTGAAGATCTATCATATCAGCGCCGTCGTAAATGCAATTTTTAATACTTGCGATTGTCGAGCGCTGAGTAATTTCACGTATAACTCCCGCCACCGCAGGAGCAGGAAGCTGTGATATTTTATTATTCATAAGATCACCTCCAAACCGATTATATCAAACGGCGCGTGCTTTGTAAATATCAAATATGATGTTTTTATCAAATTTGATACACAACATATTAAAAAAGATTGACACGTACCGCAAAATATGGTATGATTAGTCATCAAAAACAAGGACACTTACTTTTATGATTGAAAAAATCTTGTCAAATTTGATAATAACTAAAGTATATTCCGTATCTACCTTATTTACGGCTGAAGGCGTGAGATTAAAAAAGAAAAACAGGCCTTGCTGGGCAGCAGTTCTTAAGCACGACGGAGAGACATTATATTACTCGGGCGACGTAATGCTCTCTTCAAACGCGAAAAGCGTAATATTTTTACCCAAGGGATGCACGTACGACTGGGTATGCGTAAGGTCGGGACGCTTTTCGATTATAGAATTCGAAAGCACCTTTGATTTTCCAAAGCCATTCGTTTGCCCTACTAAAAACACGGAAAAGCTCATAAAACTTTTCTCCGAGCTTGAATACAATAGAAATATGAAGAGCAATATGCTCGATATCGAAAGTATACAAGGAGCTTACACTATTTTTCTTTCTCTCACCGAGCACGAGGAAAAGCAATACCATTCATCCGAAAAGCATCAGAAGATCGAAAAAGCAATAGAATACATTCACCAAAATTACAACAAGAGCATTACAAACGACGAGCTTGCGAGAATTTCCGATCTTTCCGTCGTCTATTTCCGAAAGCTCTTTACGAGCATCGTCGGAATTTCACCGATAGTATACGCGAGAGAGGTAAGAATAGAAAAGGCCAAGGAAATGCTCGGTAGTGACTACGGAACGCTATCTGCCGTCGCACAGTCTCTCGGCTATGCAAATTCATACGATTTTTCAAGAGATTTTAAAAAGCACACGGGTATTTCCCCCTCTAAATATTAAAAAACGCTTTGCTTAAGTCAATTCTCTGTTTTTTCAGAGGCTTAAGCAAAGCGTTTTGATTTTACATGAGCTGTTTTTACGTTTTGATTTTACGCGAGCTCCTTGATTCCCTGATAAAGCTCGTAGTATCTGCCTTTCATAGCGAGAAGCTCGTCGTGAGTTCCGCGCTCTATGATGGTTCCGTTTTCAAGAACCATTATAGCGTTGGCGTTTCTTACGGTAGACAGTCTATGCGCGATAACGAAGGTCGTCCTGTTTTTCATAAGACGGTCCATACCGTGCTCGATATGACGCTCGGTTCTCGTATCTACGGACGAGGTTGCCTCGTCAAGAACGAGTATAGGTGCCTTTGAAAGTGCCGCTCTCGCTATATTGAGAAGCTGACGCTGACCTTGTGAGAGGTTGGCTCCGTCACCCTCAAGAACGGTATCGTAACCGTTTTCAAGTCTTACGATGAAGCTATGCGCGCTTGCGGTTTTAGCCGCCTCGATAACCTCCTCGTCGGTGGCGTCGAGCCTGCCGTAACGGATATTCTCCATTACCGTTCCCGTAAAGAGATGGGTGTCCTGAAGGACCATAGCAATATTTTTGCGCAAATATTCGCGCTTAAAGGACTTTATCGGCTTTCCGTCTATCGTGATCTCACCCTCGTTTATATCGTAGAAACGGTTCAAAAGGTTCGTGATAGTGGTCTTTCCCGCACCTGTAGAGCCTACGAAGGCTATCTTCTGCCCCGGATGAGCGTAAAGTGACACGTCTTTCAAGACGGTCTTCTCCGGAATATATCCGAAGGTTACGTTCTTAAGGACTACGTCTCCGATTATCTCGTCCTCTATCGCATCCTCAAAGTCGGGTGCTTCGGGATCCGCATCCATAACACCGAATACTCGCTCAGCACCTGCCAATGCGGCAAGGACCGAGGATATTTGGTTCGCTATTCTGTTTATCGGCATCGAGAAGTTTCTCGCATATCCCGCGAACACGGTAAGCGCACCGGGAGTGAGTCCCGACGTGAACATTAATACGCCTCCGAGACCTACGGTTATACCGTAGCTTACCTGACCGACGTTACCCATAATTGGGCCCATAACACCGCCCCAGAACTGAGCGTTGAACTGCTTATCGCGAAGATCCTCGTTGAGAGTTACGAACTCCTCGGAGCATACGTCCTCGTGGTTGAAGACCTTGATGACCTTCTGTCCGCTTACAGTCTCCTCGATATATCCGTTTACGGCACCGATAGCCGCCTGCTGAGAAACGTAATACTTTGAGGACATCTTTCCGAGTATCGCACCGCCCTTTATAAAGACAGGCACGAAGAAAACGGTCACAAGAGTCAACCAGATATTAGTGGTCAGCATAAACACGAAGGTTCCGATTATCGTTACGAAGCCCGAAACGACGGACGTCAGGGAGTTGTTGAGCATTACGTCGATATTATCGATATCGTTAGTAAATCGGCTCATTACCTCACCCGTGGGATTTGAGTCAAAATATCTTACCGGAAGCTTTTGAAGCTTTGCGAAAAGATCGTTTCTTATTGCCTCTACGGAATTTTGAGATATGGAGAGCATAAGCCTTGCCTCAAGATAGGAGCAAACGATCGAAACGACGTATATGAAAGCAAGTATTGCGACGGCTATGAGAACGTACAGACTGACTGCGGTGAACTTGTTCTCGGTAAGTCCCTTTACAAATCCAAGCTCGGTTATGGCGTTTATAACGTTATCCGCCACTCTTTCCGCAGCACTCATTTCTATTTTTGCATCGGGAAAGAGCTCAAGGGTGATTCTGTCTATTATGGGAGCAACCATATAGGATCCGACGAGAGCGGTTACCGCCGTAAAGAGCATACAGACGAGAACGAGAGCAAGCTTGAGCTTATGTCTGCCAACGTATGAGAGGAGTCTTTTGACGGTCTTCTTAAGCTCCTTCGGTTTTCCCTTCGCCCCGGGAGCTCTCGGTCCGCGAGGACCGTGTGCCATCGGCATAGCGCGTCTCGGACCGCCGCGATTTGAGCTGTTGTATCTTTCTCTGAGCTGTTCAAGATTTCTTGCCATTTAAACCGCCCCCTCTCCGTTTTTAGAGTTCTGAGAATAATATATCTCGTAATATTCCTCGTTCGACTTAAGCAATTCTTCGTGCGTTCCCATACCCGTGATAATTCCGTTATCCATAACGATTATCACGTCAGCATCCTTGACCGAGGTAATTCTTTGAGCTATGATGATCTTGGTGCAACCCGAAAGCTCGTATAAAAGAGCGTTCTTTATCTGCCTTTCGGTTGCGGTATCGACGGCACTCGTGGAGTCGTCGAGAATAAGTATTTTAGGCTTTTTAAGGAGGGCTCTCGCGATGCAAAGTCTTTGCTTCTGTCCGCCCGAAACGTTGTTTCCGCCCTTCTCAAGAACGGTATCGTAACCCTTCGGGAACGAGGTTACAAATTTATCTGCCGCAGAATAAGTAGCGAAAAGCTTCATTTCTTCATCGCTCGCGTCAAGATTTCCCCATTTAAGATTTTCTTCGATGGTGCCCGAGAACAAAAGATTCTTCTGAA
>JBGVKA010000132.1:0-2528 GCA_045129715.1 Eubacteriales bacterium
TTTTCGCTTGTCAATGCCGCAAGCCCCATTGGACCTCTTGCGTGCAGCTTTTGCGTTGATATCCCGATCTCAGCACCAAGACCGAACTCACCGCCGTCGGTGAACCGTGTTGATGCATTTACATAAACAGCAGCAGAATCGACCTCTGACGTGAATTTTTCAGCATTGTCCAATGACTTTGTCATGATAGCTTCACTGTGGTTTGTAGAGTGTCTGTTTATATGTTCGATAGCTTCTTCTATATCGGATACTATCTTAACGGATATAATATAGTCGTTATATTCGGTGAAATAATCTTCCTCTGTTGCGGGAGTGCATGGAATTATCTTCTGTGTAAGCTCGCAGCCACGGATTTCAAGTGAATACTCACATGTCGCTGAAAGGAACAGCGGAAGGAACTCCTCTGCTACAGTTCTGTGTACAAGCATGCTTTCGACTGCGTTGCAAACTGACGGACGCTGGCATTTTGCGTTGACCGAAACCCTGACAGAATCGTTGATATCGGCAGTTTCGTCGATGTATATATGGCAGTTTCCGGCACCTGTTTCGATTATCGGCATCGTTGCATTTTCTTTGACGAACCGTATAAGTCCCTTTCCACCGCGCGGGATCATAAGATCAACGAAATCTCGCATTCTGACAAATGCGTTGGTTGCCTCACGGTCGGTGACGTCTATAAGATTGCACGCATCTTGCGGAAGGTCATTTTCCTCAAGCGCCCTTTTTATGAGCGAGATGAGGCAGAGATTTGTGTTGATTGCTTCCTTACCTCCCTTAAGAATGCACGCGTTTCCGGTCTTTATGCAAAGCGCGGCAGCATCAACCGTAACGTTCGGGCGAGCCTCGTAAATGATTCCGATAACTCCGATAGGCACTCGAACGTGCTTTATTGTGATACCCTTGGGACGCTCAAAGCATTCACCCGACCCACATGGGTCCTTTAATTTTATAAGCTCGTTAAGAGCGTCGCATAGACCGTTTATACGCGCTTCGTTAAGTGTAAGGCGGTCTATCATGGTTGAAGGAACTCCGTTTTCTGCGGCGCACACGATATCCTTGTTGTTTTCTTTTATGATCACACCTGCATTTTCGTATATAAGACGCGAAAGGGACTCCAGCACCTTATTCTTTTGCGCTGTTTTTGCTTTGGAAATTGACGGATATGCAGATTTTGTTCTTTTACATATTTCCTCTACTTTAATATTTACAGACATAGCTTTTCCTCTTGTATTGTATTATTCCTTCACAAGTATCTTTTCTATTTCGCATATATAGAATTTATGAAAGTCCTTAGTGGGGTAATGCGAAAGCGGCTCTTCGGAAATGAAAGCATTCTCCCTTAAATAATCCGCATACAGCTTTTTGCAGATAAGTACTGTTTCGGCTTCCGAAATGAACGGTGTTTCGTTAAATTGCGAAACTGTAAGACCGGACGCCTCGAATTTGTCAACGTCACGTCCGCTGAGGGTTCCGCACAGCTTGAGCGCATTTCTGTATTCCTCGCCGAGGAAGGAAAGTGAAAGACTGTTTCCAGACTCAACAATAGGGAATGTATATCTTTGCGGACGAATGTAGCATATTGCAACAGGCTTTCCCCACAGCACACCGAGCGTGCCCCAGCTTGCAGTCATGGTATTCACCGTTTCATTATTTTTTGCCGTAATAAGCATCCATTGCTTTCCGATCATATTAAACACGTTTTCTGCGCGTGCGTCAGAAGGCGAGATTTCAGTAAATTTATTTATCATGATGTTACTCCGTGATCTTGTATTTGTTATAGATTATACATCATATTGTATATAATTTCAAGTATAAAAATTCTTCCAAAAGTAAAATTTATGCAAATACTTTTTAAGATTTGATCTTTCACTTGACAAATTATAGATTTTGGTGTATAATATATAATACACAATTATGGTCACATAAGGAGGCTGCGTATGAAAATACTTGTGTTGACAATAACAGCGGGGGAAGGACACAACTCCACCGCGTCTGCGATAAAGGACGGAATAGATACTATCGGCGGCGAGAGCGTTGATTGTAAAATAGTGGATGTATATAAATTGCTGAATTCAATGCTTTACAATGCCGTATCGAAGGGTTATCTTTTTGCCACAAAGCGTTTGAAAAAGCTTTACGGTGATATATATGCATTGATGGAAAACAGAAAATACAGCGCGGATGATGATTCTCCTATGCGAAAGGTAAACTACGCTCTTGCGAAAACGTTGGAGAAATATATCTCTATGTATGATCCGGACGCTATCGTTTATACGCACGTGCTTGCAGGCATTTTGCTGGATGATATCAAGGTAAGGTACGGTCTCCGTGCTAAAACAATCGGTATCGTTACCGACTTTCGTCTGCATCCGTATTGGGAGGAGGTAACTCACCTCGATTACGTTGTATGTGCCGATAAGCGAATGACATACAGCGTTTGCAAGAAGGGCTTTTCTAAGGAGAAGATCCTTCCGTTCGGTATTCCGATACATCCGAAATTCACGGTCGAGATCCCGAAGGAAACGGCA
>JBGVKA010000133.1:0-3504 GCA_045129715.1 Eubacteriales bacterium
ATACTCCTTGGAGTATTCGTGCTTATCGTTTGGTGGTCTAAGTACGTGTCTCTCGGCTCGGTTACCGTTGCCGTTCTTTACCCCATCGTAGTTTCGGGACATATAAAGGTTGCATTCAGCAACGCTCTTCCCCAAAACGGAGTTATGGCACTTATCACGATACTTCTCGCAATAATCATCGTATACTGCCACAGAGGAAATCTTCAGAGAATTTCCGACGGAACCGAAAGAAAGCTCTCCTTCAAATCCAAGAAAAAAGAAGATACCGAAAGCAAGTAAAATGACAGATTTTATAGAGATCGCCACGCTTTCCTTTAAAAAGGAAGCTCTCAAAAAAATAGTTTTCTCTCGCCCTAAGGATAACGCGCCCGAAAAGATCTCCGCGCGCTTATGCGCTCACAGAGGTCAGAAAATTCTCGCTGCGGAATTCACTCTCCCCGGAAATACCGTCTCGCAGAAGAATCTTCGCGAGGGCGAGATAGAGGACTTTATAAAGGAAAACGCAGATAAATACGGACAGATAAACCTCATAACCGCCCTCGGTGATGCAGAGGTCAAAAACGGCAAAAAGGGATACGTTTTGCTTGGCGGAGACAAGCTTTTGAGGAAGCTTAAGAACGACGCGCAAGTGCCCGAATTTGAGGCTGCGATCGAATCCTTGGATCGCGAAAAGAACAGAATACTTAAGGGTGACGAGCCGTTTCTTATCTCGCTCGGTATAAGCGACAAGAACGGACGCGTTCACGACAAAAGACAACCGAAATTCAGACAGATAAACAAATTTCTCGAATATCTCGAGGACGTTTACGGTGAGCTCGACTCAAAAAAGGAGCTCGTTATATACGATCTTTGCTGTGGAAAAAGTTATCTCAGCTTTGCCGTATATCACTACTTAACCGTTATAAAGCAAAGAAAAGTTTACCTTTTGGGCATTGATCTCAAAAAAGACGTTATGGATTTCTGCAACTCAAAGGCAAGCGAGCTCGGTTTTTCGGATATGCGTTTTATAACCGACGATATCACGAATACGCCTAAAGACACCATTCCCGATATGGTAATTTCTCTGCACGCGTGTGACATTGCGACCGATATAGTTCTTAATACCGCAGTGGAGCTTGGAGCCAAGGTAATACTTTCCACGCCCTGCTGTCACCGTGAGCTTTCCACGAAAATAAACGCACCCGAGCTTAAGTTCGTCACCAAATACCCGAAGCTTAAAAGAAGCCTTTGCGACTCGCTTACCGATGCTTTGCGCCTTGCAAGGCTTGAGGTCTTCGGATACGAGGTCAATGCAACGGAGCTCGTAGACCCCGACGATACTCCGAAGAACACTCTCATTCGCGCGGTGAAGCGTCGCGATAAGATATCCGGTGCGGAGGAATACGGAAGGCTTCTTAAATTCCTTCTCGGCGACAATGCCGACGACTACGTCGGAAAAATCTGAAAGGCAAAAGCATAGATATGAAAGAAACACTCAAGGTATCGAGTGCCGAGGAAACGGAAGGCATCGGCTTTTCTCTTGCCAAGACACTTTACGAAAAAGGAATAAAAAGAGCGTTCATTGCAATGTTCGGTGAAATGGGTGTCGGTAAGACCGCTTTTTCTCGCGGATTTGCATCGTATTTTGAAATACGCTCCGTAAAAAGCCCCACATATACGGTACTGAACGAGTACCGCGGTAAAGTAAAGATCCACCATTTTGATTTCTATAGGATCACCGACGGTGACGATCTTTATTCCATCGGCTACGATGACGTTATCGAGGACGACGGCTACTGCCTTTCGGAGTGGTCGGAGAACATAGTCGATTTTATCCCGGAGAATGCAATAAAGGTCACTATTTCACGAGTTTCAAACGAGAACCTCGGTGAAGAAGATCTGCGCATTATCGAAATTGATTACAACGGAATATAAGGACTCAAAAAAATGTTAACTTTAGCTTTTGACAGCACCGCAAAGGCGGCAAGCGTTGCCGTAACCGATGCGGATAAGCCGCTCGCGGTCTATACCGTAAACAACGGACTTACGCAGAGCGAGCTCCTTCTGCCCATGGCGGAAAACGCTTTGAAATCACTCAGACTCACCTTCGCGGATATAGAGCTTCTCGCCTGCTCGGTCGGTCCCGGCTCCTTCACGGGAGTAAGAATAGGAACCGCGCTCGTTAAGGGCATCGCGTTCGGCAAGGGTATTCCCTGCGCAAGCGTTTCTACCCTTGAGGCTCTTGCGGAAAATCTTTTCGGAACCGAGGGAATAATAGTTCCCGCGATGGATGCGAGAAGATCTCAGCTTTATACCGCAATATTTGAATACAAAAACGGTGAGATGATCAGACACACCGAGGATCTCGCTATATCGACGCTTGAGCTTGCAGAAAGACTCAAGAAATTCTCTCAGTGCCCCATCTACGTCGTCGGTGACGGATACGACGTTGCATTGAGAGCTCTTAAGGCTGAGGGGATATGCGTACGCGAGACTCCCCCTCTGCTTCGCGACGAGAACGCGTATTCGGTAGCGCGAGTTGCCGCAAGACAGTATGCCGAGGGAAAGGTAACGGACGATCTTCAGCACCTTCCCACGTATCTGAGAGTACCTCAAGCAGAACGTGAAAGACTTGAAAGACTTAAAAACGAAAACAATTAAATAGGAGATACAAAATGAAAAAGATCTTTATCGGCGCGGACAGCGCAGGCTTTGCTCTCAAGGAGGAGCTCAAAAACTATCTTATCGGCAAGGGCTATGAGGTTACCGATCTCGGAACCGATTCCGACGCTTCCTGCCACTACCCCGTTTTCGCTAAGGCGGTTTGCGAAAACGTTCAGAAGAACCTCGATTCCAGCTACGGAATTCTCGTTTGCGGAACCGGTGTTGGAATGAGCATGTGCGCTAACAAGCACAAGGGCATCAGAGCCGCTCTTTGCTCGGATACTTATTCCGCAAAGATGACAAGACAGCACAACGATGCAAACGTTCTTTGCATGGGCGCAAGAGTTATCGGCTCCTGCCTCGCTATCGATATTCTCGACAGCTTCCTTGAAAACGAATTCGAGGGCGGAAGACACGCAGTAAGAGTTGATATGATGATGGAGATCGAGAAATAATTTTTCCCGCTCCAAAAATAAAACCAAAGGTGAGCGCAGCTCCTATTCAACGGAGACCGCGCTCGCTTTTTTTATGAAAAATACAAGAAATGTCGGAAAATAATAGAACTGTACTTTGATATGTACCAAAATTCGCCGTATTTTCAAAAACGTAGCTGTAGCATTTTTCACTCTAAAATGATATACTGATACCGTAAAAACAACGCTTGTTTAATGAAAGGAGGCGTGCCTTTGGAGGTTTTAAAGATCAGCAGCACAAAGATCAAAATAATGCTAAGTCCCGAAGACGTGGATAAATTTTCACTGAACGTCGGTGACGTTGATTATAACGATCCTAAGACGAGGACGAAGGTTTGGAAAATACTTGACGCAGTTAAAAGGGATCACGGCTTCAGCTCCGAGGGGG
>JBGVKA010000134.1:0-3691 GCA_045129715.1 Eubacteriales bacterium
CACGATGACTCCCATCGAGGCAATGAATCTTTTATTCGAGCTTAAAAAACTGCTTTCCGAGTAGTCGCATAAGGGAACTTGTCGTTAATGGTTACTTGTAATATACCGTTACAAAATAGGAGAAAATATGGGAAAAATAAACGTTTTAAGCTTTGAGATAGCTAACCTTATAGCCGCAGGCGAGGTCGTTGAGAGACCTTCCTCGGTTCTTAAGGAGCTTATGGAAAACTCAATAGATGCAGGCGCGACGGAGATCACTGCGGAGATAAAGCGCGGCGGCGTGGCTCTTATACGAGTTACGGATAACGGATGCGGAATCGAAAAGGAAGATCTTCCCGTTTCTTTGAAGCGTCACGCAACGAGTAAGATCAAAGACAGAGACGACCTTAACAGCATAATTACGCTCGGATTCAGAGGAGAGGCTCTCGCCGCGATAAGCTCGGTTTCCGAGGTCACCATAATCACCAAAACTAAGGAAGCGGATACGGGATATATGCTTACCTCCGAGGGAGGCAAGGTTATAGATATATGCGAGGTAGGTTCATCCGACGGTACTACGGTAGTCGTCGAAAACCTATTCTTCAACGTGCCTGCGAGAAGAAAGTTCTTGAAAAAGGACTCTACTGAGGCTATGAACGTTGCCGCTCTCGTCGAAAAGATCGCTTTGTCTCGTCCTGATATATCTATCCAGCTTTTGATAGACGGCGAGGAGCGATTCAAGACCCCCGGAGATTCCGTTCTTCTTAACACGATCAGATCTATATACGGAAGAGATTTTGCGTCTAAGCTTATAAAAGCCGAGGGAATATCGGACGGAATCAAGGTTTCGGGCTTCATAGGAAGAAGTGATAACGTAAGAAAGAACAGAAACCTTGAGAACGTTTTCATTAACGGAAGATACGTTAAGAGTCTCACCGCTCAGGCGGCTATTGAGAAGGCGTTCACCTCTTACATAGCTACGGAGCATTTTCCTGCTTGCGTTTTGTTTATAGAAATGGATCCCGGAATAGTTGACGTAAACGTGCACCCTGCAAAGCTTGAGGTGAAATTCTCGGATGAAAGAAAGATATTCGAGGCAGTTTATTACACCGTTAAAAGTGCACTTGAGGATAGCGAGTACCGTCCTGAGATGTTACTCGGAGCAAAAAAGAGTGACTATAACCCAGTAAACGCCTTCGTGCCGATCGGCGAGAACACTAAGGGTGAGCAGATAACGATGAATGCCATCAACGAAAGAAGAGCAGATTCGCTCGTTTCTGCGGCTTACAGAGGGGAAGAGAAACGTTCATCCTCCTCGGGACTTGGAGCGTATCGCACCCCTGCTTATACCCCGAATGAAAATCCTTACGAGGAAAAAATATCGTACGTAAACAGCTCGCCTAAGAGCCCCTTGAGCTCCACGTCGGGAACCGGATATTACTCCTCGCGAGGCGAAAATTCTTCGAGAGTAAGCTTCGCATCATACGAGAGCTTTACGCCCCGTGAGTCCGTTGATCTTCTTGCAAAGTACAGAGATTCACAGCCGGCACCTGCATCGAAAAATGACGATGAATTCTCGCTTACCGATGCTGAGAATTCGGTGCTTTATAAGTACGTCGGCGAGGCTTTTGATTGCTACGTTATCGTTGAATACGAGGGCGCGCTTTTGATAATAGATAAGCACGCGGCACACGAAAGAATTATATTTGAGGACTTAAATCGAGGCAGAAAGAATGACGGACACGTTTCGTCTCAGAAGCTTCTGCTTCCTATAACCGTAATTTTAACTCCTGACGAGCTTTCGGCTGTGAATGAATACGAATCCGATTTCAAGAATCTCGGATTTGATTTTACCGTAAACGATAAGTCCGTAGACATAACGGCGGTGCCGAGCTCCGTCGATGCAAAGGACTCCGAGGGACTCTTCGTTGAGATGCTCAGCGGAATAATAAGCGGCTCAGGAACACCTGCGAATACCGAGGATATAAGACGCGAGATAGCACTCCACACGATAGCCTGCAAGGCGGCTATAAAGGGCGGTCGCGTATACGATAGAGCCGTTATAGATTGGCTCGTCAAAAAGGTTCTTTCCTTGCCCGACATAACCGTATGTCCTCACGGAAGACCTATTGCATACAAACTTAAGAAAAGCGAACTCGACAGAACGTTCGACCGCATAAAATAAGGAGATAAAATGGGAAAATTTACACTTTTAAAAACGGAAGGAAGAGCAAGACGCGCGACCTTCGAAACCGTTCACGGCACGATACAGACACCCGTTTTTATGAACGTCGGTACGTCCGCGGCAATTAAGGGCGGAATTTCTACTATGGATCTGAAGGACGTTAACTGCCAGGTCGAGCTTTCAAACACCTACCATTTGCACGTTCGTCCTACCGATGATCTTATATACAGAATGGGCGGACTTCATAAGTTCTTTAATTGGGATAGACCTATACTTACCGACTCGGGTGGATTTCAGGTGTTTTCACTTGCAAAGCTCAGAAAGATAACCGAGCAGGGCGTTCAGTTCAATTCGCACGTTGACGGAAAGAAGATATTTATGGGCCCTGAGGAGTCTATGAGAATACAGTCTCACCTCGGTTCAACTATAGCAATGGCGTTCGACGAATGCGTAGAAAACCCCGCTCCTTATCAGTACGTAAAGGCGTCGGAGGAGAGAACTGTAAGATGGCTCAGAAGATGCCGCGCGGAGCTCGATAGACTCAATTCGCTTGAAAACACCGTAAATCCTCACCAGATGCTCTTCGGAATAAATCAGGGCGGTACTTATAAGGATCTTCGCGTAAGAAATATGCAGGCGATCTCCGAGATCGAATGTGACGGCTACGCTATCGGTGGACTTGCCGTAGGCGAGGATGCTGAAACTATGTACGATATCATCGATACGGTAGAGCCTCATATGCCTACCGATAAGCCGAGATATCTTATGGGTGTCGGAACTCCTCAAAATATAGTAGAGGCTGTTTATCGCGGCGTTGATTTCTTCGATTGCGTAATGCCCTCAAGAAACGCAAGACACGGTAATCTCTTTACATGGGACGGTAAGATCAATATCAATAACGAGCAGTATTTTGCAGACGGAAGACCGATCTCCGATAAGTGCGGATGTCCTGCCTGCAAGCATTATTCCCGTTCCTATATCCGCCATCTCTTTAAGGCTAAGGAGGCTCTCGGTATGCGCCTTGCGGTTCTTCATAACCTCTATTTCTACAACGATCTTATGCAGAAAATAAGAGATGCGCTCGATGAGGGCAGATACGAGGAATTTTACAGAGAATACAGATTCAAGCTTAACGAAAGATGCGTAGACTGATACCCTTTTTCTCGTAAAGCATAAAATTGCAATTATTTGAAATAAAAAAGAGTTTTTTCGGCATTTGGAAAATCAAAATTCCAAAGCGAAAAAACTCTTTTTTATTTACCTTTAATGTCCTGCGCAATGACTTCCGTCAAACATTCCGACGGTGGAGCATTCGTAAAGGTCGCCTGCTTTTTTGAAGCCTATGGACTTCAGCAACGATTCGTCAGCCGCGAGGGGATCGGCACGGCAACCGCTGACACCGCAGAGGTCAATAAAGTTCATAGTTTGCCTTCCAAGTATGAACATAGCCTCAAAATCATTTCTGCCTATAGCTTCCTTTAAATCGTATATGTATCCGTATCCGTCAAGGAGCTCAAACTGAGAAAA
>JBGVKA010000135.1:0-14658 GCA_045129715.1 Eubacteriales bacterium
GCAGAAGGTAAAGAATATACCGAACTGAGCAGCTGCTCCGAATATCATAAGCTTGGGGTTCGAAAGCACGGGGCCGAAATCTATCATTGCTCCGATACCTATAAAGAGTATGAGAGGGAAGAGCTCGTTTGCAATACCTGCGTTAAAGAGCGTCGTAAGAGGTCCCTCCGCACCGATCGCGCCAGAGTTAGGAAGGTTTACCATAATGGTTCCAAAGCCTAAGGGCAAAAGAAGAGTGGGTTCCATATCCTTCTTGATGGCAAGGTAGATAAGGAGTCCGCCGATGAGCCACATAACGACGTATTTCCAGCCGTCAGCGGTGAAAAGCTCAAGAATGCTTTCGTACAAGATTTCCATGTTTTTATCCTTTCATTTTTTCGCGTGTTACACGCTTTGACGTATGTATTGTAGCACACGTTACGTAACAATTTGTTAACAATCTGTTAATAAATCATCTTTTTAAAAACAAATTTTATTTCTCAAGCTTTATTATCAAAAGATAATAAACATCTGTGCTTTTAAATACGAATGCGCTTGATAAAACGGAGAAGTCTCGCCGTTTTACCAAACGCATTTTTATTATCACCCGTCAGCTCGGAATGTCGAGCTCATAGTATTTTTTTAAGATCTCAACGGCACCCATAACGTTCTCGCGGTATGCCTCTTCTGAGGTATCAAAGTAGCCTGAATACCCATCGTTTCCTCCTGCGGTTGCCGAAAATTCGCTTCCGTCCGGATTCTTTATTCCGAGTGCCACGAAGCTTGAGGCAGGGACCTGTCCCGCCTGCCCGATCTCGTCGGCTATATAATTTCTGTCCGGTATCATATTGACTGCTTTGCGTATCTCGGCCTCTGCTATTGCTCGCTCGTTGCCCGAAAGACTACTCGATCTCGGCAGGATATTACGGTTTATATTCCAGGAAATATAGTAGGTTCCGATCTGTCCCACCGCGAAAAATTCATCTGCGTAGTTTTTTTTGAGTGATTTGATCTCGTTCGTAGGAAGATTGTCTATAAACTGCCAATCGCGATTTTTAAAGTTTGCGAGCATATTATTACCGTCGTCGGAGAGAAAGAAATTGATCTTTTGCATAGTAACTCCCACTTTTCCGTAATAGCCGTCGTTTTTAACGAGCGTGATAAGACTGTTATGCTCCCACGAGCGCATAGTATAGGCTCCGTTTGAAACGAAGGTTTTTGAATCGGATGCCCAAGCGTCGTTTTTGACAACGTCCTCGCGAACGGGGAAGAAGGTAGGGAAGGCAAGCAGCTCGTAGAAATAAGGCACGTCGGTAGTAAGAGTAACGGAAAGCGTTTTTTCGTCAAGTGCCCGCACGGCAAGGTCCTCACTCTCACCTCCGTAGCCCTTCACGATCTCAAACATATATCCGTAATCCGCGCCGAGAGATGACGAGGCGGCTCTTTTCCACGCAAATTCAAAGTCTTTGGCACTGACGGCTTTTCCGTCCGACCACTTAAGACCGTCCCTAAGTGTGAAAACGTAGGTCGTGCTTCCGTCCTCGTTCAGCCTTCCCTCGGGCAGAGCTATAGCGGAGTCGGCAACGACAACGGCGTTTCCCGTTTCGTCGGTATCCCATTTTGCAAGCCCGGAGAATAAGTGCGAAAGCATAGTTGCGGAGTCTACCGTTGAGCTGAGTGCAGGGTCGAGAGATGCAGGCTCGCTCGCAAGGGAGACCGAGATGGAACCGCGCCCCTCGTACTCTGTTTTATGAAAAAGCTTGACTCCAAGCGGGCTTGAGTAAAAGCCCGTTAAGGATCTGTCCTTCATGTATAGATCCGTGTAAAAATATAACGGCATAATGCACCCGGTGTCCATGATCATATCCTCGGCTAAATGCATAAGACGAAACCGCTTTTCAGTATCCGTGCAGGACTTGATCAAGGCTATAAGAACGTCGTACGTCTCACTCCAGGTTCCGCCCTGAACGTTTATATCGTATCCCTCGTCTCTGAGATCGAGCGAGTAAATTGAAACGCTCTTGTGCTCTCCTTTTCCGAAGCCTACGTCGTTGTTTCCCGAATCGGAGGTCCACATATCAAGGAATGATATCGGGTCAGAGTAATCCGCAAGCCAGCCGTTTCGTGCAATCGTGTAGTCACCGGATTTTCTTGTGACGAGAAACGTTCCCCATTCCTGATTTGAAAGGGTAACGCTTATTCCTGCCGCGGCAAGCACGCTTTGGATATATTCCCCGACAGCCTGATGGCTTTCCGAGGTGTTGTATAAATATTCGAGAGTCGGCATTGAATTTTGATTTTTATTTCCGCAAGACGTTAAGGAAAACAGTGAGTATGCTATCAAAAGAATGAATGAAATGCATTTTTTCATTTTTGGTTCCTCTCTGAAAACGCAAAAAAGTAAACAAAAGTTTTCTTATACGAGCAATTCTTCTACTCTGTGGCACGCTACGAGGTGATTCTTGTAAAATTCTCGCAGGGTAGGCTTTTCTTCGTTGCAGATATCCCTTGCGTATGGACATCGCGTTTTGTACGGACACCCGTGAGGCTTGTCGATAGGGCTTGGGATATCACTGCTCGGCACCGTCTCGCTTCCTTTTTTTGCAACGCGCGGATCGGGAATCGGAATTGCCGATATCAAGGCCTTGGTATAAGGGTGAAGCGGATAGTCGTAGAGCGCGGAGCTTTCGCCGATCTCCACTATCTCTCCAAGGTACATTACCGCAATTCGCGTGCTTATATGTCTTACGACCAAAAGGTCGTGCGCGATAAAGAGATATGTCAGAGAGAGTCTGTCGCGAAGTCTTTCAAACATATTTATTATCTGCGCCTGTATTGAAACGTCAAGAGCGGAGACGGGCTCGTCACAAACGAGAAATTCAGGCTCCGTTGCAAGTGCGCGCGCAATACAGATCCTTTGACGCTGACCGCCGGAAAATTCGTGCGCATAGCGTCTCTGGTGCTCGCTTGAAAGTCCCACCTCGTTCATAAGAGCGAGTATTCTTTCACTCCTTTCGCCATCCCCCGTGCATAAGCCCTGAACGTCAAGAGGCTCACCTATGATATCCGCAACCGTCATTCTGGGATCGAGCGAGGAGTAGGGATCCTGAAAAACGCAGGCAACGTGTCTTCTGTATTCCCGTAAGGTGTCAGGGGTATCTATTTTTTTACCTCTGTAAAGTATCTCGCCCGAGGTCGGCTCGTAAAGTCTGAGAATGGTTCTTCCCGCCGTGGTTTTTCCCGAGCCGGATTCTCCTACGAGCCCGAGAGTTTCGCCCTTTGCTACCGAAAAAGAAATTCCGTCGACCGCCCTCAACGTTCTTTTTGAGAAAACGCCGTCCTTGATCTCAAAATACTTCTTAAGATCGCGAACCTCTATAAGATTTTTGCATTTTTTATTCATTTTAAGAATCCTCGCTTGAGTTTAAAATGCGCTCCCTTTGATTCATCCAGCACCTTACCGCGTGGTTTTCGTTTATCATAAGCTCATCGGCGTTTTTTACCTTGCATATCTTCATAGCCTCGTCGCATCTCGGCATAAAAGGGCAACCGTCCGTAATATCGCTAAGATCGATAACGTTACCTCTTATCGATGAAAGCCTTGTACCGACGTTTTCGGGCGAGGGAACGGAGCGCAGCAGACCTTTTGTATATTCGTGTCTCGGATTGTAAAATATCTCCTCGGTGGTTCCTCTTTCGGCTACGGCTCCGGCGTACATCACGATGACCTCGTCGCAGGTCTTGGCAATAACTCCGAGGTCGTGCGTTATCATAATTATCGAGGTTCCGAGACGCTTTTGTAAGGAGCTCATAAGCTCAAGTATCGACGCCTGAATAGTAACGTCAAGGGCGGTCGTCGGCTCGTCTGCAATAAGAACGTCGGGCTCGGTTGCAAGTGCCATAGCGATCATGATGCGTTGTCTCATTCCGCCCGAAAGCTCAAAGGGATATTGCTTCATTCGCCTTTTCGCCTCACCTATATTTACGGTCTTAAGGATATCCTCCGCACGCCGCTCTGCATCCGCTTTACCCACACCCGTGTGCAGTAATATCGCCTCGGTAAGCTGTTTTCCTATCGTTAACGTCGGATTAAGCGAGGTCATGGGATCCTGAAAAATTATAGATATTCGGTTTCCGCGTATCTTACGCATAAGGCTCTCGGGAGCACCTATAAGCTCCTCACCGCAAAGCTTTACCGATCCGTCCGTGATTCTCGCTCCGGGCGGTAAAAGACCTAAGATCGAGTATACCGTTATCGATTTCCCCGAGCCTGATTCTCCGACAATTCCGAGCACCTTTCCTCTTTCAAGATTGAACGATACGTTGCGGATCACCTTTAATTCCTCACCCTCTTTGAAAAACGAGGTGCTTAAATTTTTTACCTCAAGAAGTGGCACGGTATATCTCCTTCCGAAAACGTGTTTTTAGCGTGATCTTGCTCCCGTCAGGACAGCTTAGGATCGAACGCATCTCTTAGCCCGTCACCGACGAGATTCAAGGCAAGAACTATCACCGATATGAAGAGCGCGGGGATAACGAGCCTTTCGGGGTACGAGCTTATTCCGTTGAGTGCCTCCGCGGCAAGCGAGCCGAGAGACGGCATGGGCGCGTTGACACCGAGTCCTAAGAATGATAAATAGCTTTCCGTGAAAATTGCGCTCGGTATTTGCAGAGCCGTAGATATGAGGATAACGCCGATGCAGTTCGGTAAAAGATGCTTTCTTATTATCCAGCCTCCGCCCGCACCGAAGCTTCTTGCCGCAAGAACGTATTCCTCTTCTCTGAGTGAGAGGATCTGTGCTCGCACAAGCCTTGCCATAGATACCCAATAGAGTAGGGCAAAAACTATAAAAAGCGAAAAAACGTTCGTTCCTATACGGTCGAAAAATACGGAATTGCTGTTTTTGAAAACGGCGTTTAGAACCGATGCGAGCAGTATTACCATAAGCATGTCGGGCAGGGAATAGATTATATCGACTATCCTCATTATTACGAGGTCGACCTTCCCGCCAACGTAGCCGCTGACAGCACCTATCGTGAGCCCCACCGCGAGAACGATGATGCTCGCAAAAAGTCCTACCGCAAGCGAAATGCGCGTTCCGTAAACGACTCTTATAAAGTAGTCTCTGCCGCGGCTATCGGTACCGAAAATATGAGGAAAAACGAATTCGCCCTCATCTCTTTTTGCCATTTCGGTTTCTCCGTATTCAAACGGAGCGAGATTGGAGTATGAGGAGTCGGTCGGCTCGCCGAGAGTTATACCGAGCTGCTCGTCGTAGCTATACGGCCAGAAAAAAGGAATAAATATCGCGCCGATCGTTATGAAAATGATGAGAAAGAGTGAAAAAAGAGCAGTTTTGTTTTTTATAAACCTTCTGACTCCGTCGCGAAAGAACGTAGCTTCCGTTCGCTGTTCCTCCGTCAGCACTCGCTCTGAGTCCTGAAGCTTGGAAAAGGCCTCCGCGGCGGTGTCAAAGGGTAAAGACGCATCGTTCATCTTTTGGGCACCTCGAAAACGTTTTGAATTATTGGAACGTCAGACCGAAATTCTCGGGTCTGCGAGTCTGTAAAGCATATCCGACAGAAGATTCATAAAAATGACGATCACCGAGAGCACTATCGTGCATCCCATAATAAGAGGATAGTCTCGGTTCGTTATGCTATTGATAAAATCCCTTCCCACCCCGGGAACCGCAAAGATCCTTTCGACCACGAGCGAGCCCGTTACGATATATGCGAGCATGGGGCCGAAATAGGTTATTACGGGGAGCAGGGAATTCTTCAGCGCGTGGCGGAAAATAACGTTAAAACGTGACACGCCCTTGGCCTTAGCCGTTCTTATATAGTCCTCGCTCAAGACCTCAAGCATCGATGACCGCGTTAAGCGAGTGATGTATGCAAGTGGGTAAAGGGCTAAAGTGACTGTCGGTAAAACGTACCCCGATATTCCGCTTTCCGAGCTCAAAGATGCGGGGAACCAGCCAAGTCTTATCGAAAGGGCTCCAAGAAGCAGAGTTCCCATAATAAACGACGGCATCGATACGAGTGCCGTGGTGAATATCATAATGCATTTATCTGTTGGTGAGTTCTTTTTTACGGCGGCTATAGAGCCGAGAGCTACCCCTGAAATAAGAGCAATGAGCGCGGCAAAAAGACCGAGCCTTGCCGATATCTTCAGGCCGTCGAAGATGATCTCGGTACAGTCTCTGCCCTTTTGCTTCAGCGAGGGACCGAAATCAAATTCGGTGAAAACGCCCTTGAGATAGTTAAGGTATTGAACTGCAACCGGCTTATCAAGACCGTATTTTTCCATAAGTGCCGCCTCTGCCTCGGGCGAAAGAGCCTTCTCTGCTTGGAAGGGCCCTCCGGGAATTGCGTGCATAACGAAAAACGTTATCGTAACGACCGCAAGAATTGTAAAAAGCGATAACAAAATTCTTCCTGCGGCGTATTTCATTTCCTTCGACCTCAATACGTCAAGTGAAAGGAAAAAGAATTTTTTAAGCTTATCCTTGAAGGTTGTATCTGCTTTGTTCAACGTACTCTTCCTTCTCTCCTGTTATTTGAATATCCCAACAAAATGTAAATAATAGTGCTCAAAAACATAGAGAAAATAAAAATTCCGTCTAAGCTTTCGCAAAGACGGAAAAGAATATTGTGTTTAGGCAAGCCTGCTTATGAAATCATAAAGCCTCTTGGCATCCCCATCGAAGTGATATGCAATAATTCCGAATTTGTTCGCTCCCTCTACGTTCTTAAGATTGTCGTCAACGAAAAGAGTTTCACCGGGAGTCAAATCGAATTTTTTTGTAATATGATCGAATATTTCGGGATCGGGCTTAACTGCTCCTGCCGTAGCTGAAAGCACCGTTCCGTCGAGCAGGGAGAGTATTGGGATCTCGCTCTCGTGCTCTGCGAAGTATTGTGAAATGTTTGAGAGCAGATAAACGCCATAGCCTTTTTCTCGGCAAAGCGCGATAACGTCTCTCATTCCCTCTATTTCCGGGAGTCTGTATATCCAGCCGTAATATATCTTGTCACACGCATCGTGAAGGTGTGCGGGGACCTCTTTTTTTACGCTTTCAAGCAGCTCCTCGTCGCTTATCGTTCCAGCGTCAAGTCTGTCCCAGTATTTTCTTGCAAAAAGCACGTCGCAAAGAAGCTTTACGTCACCGTCATCACTTACGTGCTCACGGCAAAAATATTCGGGCTCGAATCTTACGAGCACCTGACCGAAATCGAAAATTACGTTCTTGATCCTTTCGGATCCATTCTGCAGGCTCATTGAAGTTTCCTCGCTTTAATTATGTCACGTTCTTGGCGGTTTATGCATTTTACGCCAAAACTCAGTAAGTATTTTATCACGGTTTGAAGCTGCGGTCAAGTTTTTTTGATAAAATTTCACATTCGGTATCAAAAAGGCAGGATACGGCAAAAATAGAACGTAAACGTTAACGCCGACAGCCACACCGTCAAATACGTATTCCGCCAAGACGGATAAAAAAAACGAGCCCTTCGATAACGGCAACGCGGCTTCGCTCCGTCTCGGAAGAGGTGGCACGGCGGTAAATGAGCCTTTGGAGCTTAAGATAAACGGAAAGGATGATAAGTATGCGCTTTTTCCTCCACGGCACGCGTGTGCCGCACAGAAAAAACACCTCCCACTCACCCACGGTAAAGCTCGCACCGCCGAGCGAGGTAACTATACCGACCTTAATGCATATAGGTAGGCCGGCAATTCCACGGGTAAAGGCAGGGGACGAGGTATTCGTCGGAACTCTCATCGCAGAGCAGGACGGAGCCGTTTCTTCGCCCGTGCATTCAAGCGTTTCGGGGAAGGTAAAGGGCATCGCAGAGATAACTCTGCCAAACGGAGTAAGGTGCTCCGCGATAAAGATAGAGTCTGACGGAAATATGATTCTCGATAAGGATATAACCCCTCCGAAGGTTACCGATAAGCAGTCGCTTTTGGATGCGATAGCAAGGAGCGGTACCGTAGGGCTTGGCGGTGCCGGATTTCC
Source organism: Eubacteriales bacterium (assembly GCA_045129715.1). Classification (GTDB taxonomy): domain Bacteria; phylum Bacillota; class Clostridia; order Oscillospirales; family CAG-272; genus UBA1740. The sequence continues at coordinate 8,001 of JBGVKA010000135.1, forward strand.
AACTCACGTAAAGCTCGATGCCAAGGACGGTAAGACTATCAAAACGCTCGTTGTCAACGGAGCGGAGTGCGAGCCGTATATAACGAGTGACACGAGAACGATGGTGGAGCGGAGCGAGGATATGCATCGTGCGATATCGGTGATATGCGGTATTTTAGATATAAAAAGCGTTATCATAGGCGTTGAAAAGGACAATAAAGAAGCTATTATGAAAATGAAGGAGCTCGAGGCACGCGATCCTGAAATAAGGGTATCTGTCTTGCCGACACTTTATCCTCAGGGTGCGGAAAAGGTTCTCGTATATCACACTACGGGCAGGGTGATCCCTGCGGGTAAGCTCCCCATTGACGTCGGAGCCGTCGTTTTAAACTGTACCACGCTTGCCACGATCGGAGATCATCTGAAAAACGGAATCCCGCTCGTGTCAAAATGTATTACGGTCGACGGCGGAAGCATAGCTTCTCCGAGCAACGTTACCGTTCCCATCGGCACGTCCGTAGGAGACGTTATCAAGCTCCTCGGTGGCTTTAAGAAGGAGCCATACAAGATTCTTCTCGGCGGAGCTATGATGGGATATTCGGCAGAGGACCTCGCTACACCCGTAATGAAGAATACGAACGCGGTCCTTGCTCTTTCGGAATCCGAATCCAAGCCGAAGCGCGAAAGTGCATGTATCCATTGCGGAGCCTGCGTCAGCCATTGTCCCTTCTCTCTTGATCCGAGAGCGTATATGTACGCCTACGAGAGAGGAGACGTAGAGGAGCTTAAAAGACTCAGAGTGGATATTTGTATGGAATGCGGCTGTTGCTCGTTTATCTGTCCTGCAGGCAAGCCGCTCGTTGAAATAAATAAGCTTTCTAAGGCAAAGCTGCGAGAGCTTGATGCGCCAAAAGAAAAAAAGGGGAAGAGTGAATGAATAATAAGCTTCATATAGACGTATCACCGCATATAGAAACGCAAAGAACTACCTCCCGTATTATGCTTGACGTTATAATCGCGCTCGTTCCCGCACTCGTTGCGGCTACCGTTATATTCGGACTCCGCGCTCTTCTTTTGACCGCGGTAACGGTTCTTTTTGCCGTCTCGTCGGAATTCGTTTTCTCCCTCGTTACTAAAAGAAAAAACACGGTATGCGATCTAAGTGCCGCAGTCACGGGGCTTTTGCTTGCCCTGAGTCTTCCTGCCACCGCTCCGCTGTGGCAATGTGCCTTGGGAGCCGTATTCGCCGTAATAGCAGTTAAATGTCTCTTTGGCGGAATAGGTCAGAATTTTGCCAATCCCGCGATCACCGCAAGAGTATTTCTGCTCATATCGTTTACGGGAACTATAGGCAAGGGCGCAGTGCCTCGGATATCCTCGGCACCCGAGCTCGTTTCGGGGGCAACTCCGCTTGCCGTTATCTCCGGTGCAGGAGAGCTTCCGAGCCTTACGGATATGCTTTTGGGACTCAGGGGCGGTGCTATCGGAGAGAGCTGTGCCGTCGCGATCGCGCTCGGATTCGTATATCTCGTCGTAAGAAGAGTGATATACCCCGAAACACCTCTTATATGTATAGCTACGGTATTCGTTCTGTCTCTTATCGCGTACGGTAGCTTTTCCATAGCACTCTATCAGGTGCTTTCGGGCGGACTTCTTATAAGCTCGGTATTTATGATAACCGATTATTCCTCGACTCCGATAACGAGGGAAGGGCGGATGGTATTCGCGTTCGGATGCGGTGTAATTACCTTTATGATACGGTATTTCGGCTCGTATCCCGAGGGAGTATCCTTCGCCATTCTCTTTATGAACCTTCTTACCCCGTGCATTGAGAGACTTACCGAGAAACGCCCGTTTGGAGGTGAAATAGGATGAGAAAAATGCTTAAAAGCAGGAGCGTTGCCTCCGTGACCGTGCTGACGTTAGCTTGCGTTATAGTTGCGACGCTTCTCGGCATAGCAAACGCACTTACCGAGGACGTGATCTATGAGAACGAGATGGGCGACGTATACGATTCGTTAAGTGCAGTGATAGACGGAAATTTTGAGCGTATAGAGAAGCCGGCAGGTGCTCCGAGGAGCGTTGTGGACGTCTATCGCGTGACGGAAGGTGAAGAGCTTGTCGGGCACGCCGTAACGCTCTCGGTAGACGGATACGCGAGCGTTATCTCACTCACCGTAGGCGTGGATAAAAACGGTAACGTAACGCGTGCGGTCGTCACGGGCCAGGCGGAATCTCACGGTAAGCCCGGTATGGCAAATTACACGGAAAGCTTCAGCGGTCTTTCAAAGGAGGAGGCTGAGGGCGTTGACGTCTTCGCAGGAGCGACCGTCTCCTCAACCGCTATAAAAAACGCGGTGATCGATGCGATAAATACGGCTATGGGCAATCGCACCGATGAGCCCGAGGAGGAAGGTCTTCCGAGAGACGAGAGCGAAATAATATCTCTTGCAAGCTCTCTCGCAGGCTCGGGCACCGAGCTTGTGAGGGTAACTTCCGAGGGGCTCGAATACGCAAAGCGTATTTACAAGGCAGGGAGTGATGAATTCGTCGTATATACGGTAGTTATGAGCAGATACGGATATCCCGAGACCGAAACTCTTATATACGTTGACGGAGAAGGAAGGATAAAGAATATCAATAAGCTCGCATGGAAAACGAGTGACGCCGCCTACGGATACGTGCCTCCCTCCGAGGACGTCGTGAACGCTTTTTACGACAGTCTTATAGGAAAGGACCTTTCCGATATCTCGTCTCTTGACGGTGTCGACCTCGTTGCTAACGCTACGAATACCTCAACGAACCTTAAGGCAGCCATTACGGAAGGACTGGAAGCTATAGAAGAGATGAAACGCCCGGAGCCGAGCCGCATCGCAAGGACCGTCGGAATAGTGATACTCTCGATTTCCGTCCTCGGATATCTCGCCTACAGGCTCATACCCGCGATAGTCAAAAGGAGAAAAAACGATGAGCAATAATAAAAGGCTTTCGATCTTTTTAAAAGGACTCATAGACGAGAACCCCGTCTTAGTGCTCGTTTTGGGCACCTGTCCCACCCTTGCGCAAACGGGAAGCGTTATATCCGCTCTCGGTATGGGGATTGCCGCAACAGTGGTTCTCGTTTGCTCTAACGCGGTAATATCCGCGCTGAGAGGTGTGATACCCGACACGGTGAGGATACCCTGCTATATCGTGATCATTGCGGGCTTCGTTACGCTCGTTCAGCTCGTAATGCACGCGTATCTTCCCGAGCTTTACGCTATGATGGGCGTGTATCTCGCGCTCATCGTCGTCAACTGTATCATTCTCGGCAGAGCCGAAATGTACGCGAGAAAAAACGGAGTTATAGACTCGGCTCTTGACGGACTCGGAATGGGTATCGGATTTCTCACGGCACTCGTTGCTATGGCAACCGTGAGAGAGCTTCTCGGATCAGGAAGCTTCGCAGGTGCCGATATTCCGTTTCTTAATGACTATAAGATACCCTTCTTCACGGGAGCACCGGGTGGCTTCTTCGTTTTCGGAATTCTTATAGCCATCGTCAACGCGCTCGGGATAAAAGAGGGCTCGGAGAAGAGAAGAGGTTCAACGTGTGAAGGCTGTCCGTCGGCGTCGGCATGCGGTAAGCATAAAAGCGGCACGGCAGGTGAAGGAGAGGGGGCTTGAGCGTGGATATTAAGCTTTTGCTATACGTTCTTCTTGCGAACGTATTCGTAAATAACTACGTTCTTCAGCGGTTCCTCGGCATCTGCCCGTTTCTCGGCGTGTCAAAGAGACTCGGTCAGGCGAGCGGTATGGGTGTTGCGGTCATCACCGTTATGCTCGCAGCTACGGCGGTTACGTGGCCTCTGCAGAAATACGTTCTTGAGCCCTTCGGTATAGAATACCTTCAAACCGTCTCGTTCATCCTCGTAATTGCCGTGCTCGTTCAGTTCATCGAAATAGCCTTAAAAAAATACGTGTCGGGACTCCATAGGAGCCTCGGGATATATCTGCCTCTGATAACCACGAACTGCGCCGTTCTCGGCGTTACGATAAATAATATGACGGACGGTTATTCCTTTGCCGTATCCATTGCAAGCTCGCTCGGTGCAGGACTCGGCTTTCTTCTTGCAATGGTGCTCTTCTCCGGAGTCCGCTCAAGAATAGAGGAGTCGGACGTTCCGAATGCGTTCCGCGGCTTGCCGGCCACGCTGATCGCGGCGGCAATACTTTCGCTTGCATTCTACGGCTTTGGCGGTATCCTTGAAAACGTTTTCACTGAAGGAGGCTTATAAGCTATGAAAGACGTATTGATAGCGGTTGGCGTTCTCTTTGCGATAGGAACGGTATCTGCCGCGGTGCTTGCTGTTGCCGCTCGATTTATGGGCACCTCCGACGGTGAAAAATTCATAAAGCTACGAGAATGTCTGCCCGGTATAAATTGCGGTGCCTGCGGTTATAGCGGATGCGACGGATATGCGAGGGCACTTTCACGCGGCACCGCGCCTGCAAACCTTTGCGTTCCCGGTAGCAAAGCTACCGCTATAGAAATATCGGAGATCTTGGGAGTTGCCGTGCAGACGGTCAGTAAGCGTATCGCGTACGTGCATTGCAACGGTACTCACGACGTTACCGCGACCAACGCGGATTACGACGGCTACCGCACCTGCGCGGCTATGTGTCTTGCCTGCGGAGGACCCAACGCGTGTAAATTCGGTTGTCTCGGCTGCGGTGACTGTGCCTCGGTATGTCCAACGAATGCTATATGCGTTATTGACGGTGTGGCAAAGGTCGAGCCCTCGCTATGTATATCCTGCGGTAAATGTGTAAAGACCTGTCCAAAGCAAATCATATCTCTTATACCGGGGGATGTCGCCGTTGCGATAAGCTGCTCGAGTCACGACGGAGGAGCGGTAACGAGAAAAAGGTGTACCAACGGTTGTATTGCTTGCCGTAAATGTGAGAGAGTGTGTCCTGTCGGAGCTCCTTCGGTAGTAAACGATCTTGCCACTATAGATTATAAAAAATGTATCGGCTGCGGTAGGTGTTACGAGGCGTGCCCGGTGAAATGTATTGAATATTTGCGTTCCCGATAACTGATTGAGCTGCGGTTGATTTGAGATTACGGAAGCTTTGCAAATACGGTAATAAAGAGGTGGGCGTTTTTCGGACGCTCGCCTTTTGTATTGCAGGCTGTCTCTTTCTTCGTTTTGACAGCAACTCGGTGTTTTAGATTCTTTCTTTCGTATGATTAGGCTTTTTTTCCTTCGTTTATTGACTTTTTTATTGCCGTGTGATATACTCGTAAAAGCAAATGAGAATGGCAAGAAAAGTGCTTTAGCATATGATATGGAGGAAACGTAATGAAAACGCTACGCGAAAGAGAATGGTTCTTTGCTCAGGAAAAGGAAATATTTGATCCTAAGCCCCCGATGGTCTATACTCCCGATCCGCACTACGATATATACAGATTGAAAACCACCCGACAGCTTATATCCGAGATCAATCTTGATTTTGGGCTCGGACTTGAAGCACCCCTCGTTATAGGTGCCATAGCCGACCTGCATTTCAATATATGCAATCAGAAGGACAGAGAGGACGAGGAGCTTTCCTACACCGAAAAATGCCGCTTCTGGCCTGAAAATTTAAAATGGGCACCCGCGGCGATCAGAGCTATCGACGCGTGCGATTTCTGTGACGCGGCGGTAATACTCGGTGATATGCTCGATTATCTCAGCGATGCAGCTCTCACCTTTGCCAAAAAGAACGTGTTTAAGGCACATCCCGACTTTATGGTTGCCGTCGGCGGTCACGATTACACTAAGCAGATGCAGACGGGCATACAGGACGCGCTTCCTCTTGAGGAAAGACTCGATATGCTTCGTGCGGTATGGCCTCACGATATCCATTACTATTCGCGCGATTATCTTGATAAGGTAACTCTCGTCATTTTGGATAACAGCCAATCAAAGTATCTTACCTGCCAGGTAGAGCCCCTTCGCAAAGAGATAGAGCGCGCAAGACGAGAGGGAAGAGTGATCCTCGTCTTCCAGCACGAGCCTATTATATCCAACAATCCCAAGGAGGAGAACGTTAAAGCCGTAATAGGCAATAGCGGAGCAAAGCAGGAGATCGCTATAGGCGTAAATCCCACCATAGTCGGCGGTCCCTTGAGATGCGACGAGGCAACTCCCGAGGTATACGACCTCATAACCAAGAACTCCGACGTCGTTAAGGCGGTGTTCACGGGACATTGGCACAGCCAGTTCTATTCGGAGATAATCACCTCCTACGAAAAGGACGGTGCTGTCGTGGAAACTCTTACGCCTCAGTACGTGATATCCGGTAACCCGTATCACGAGGCGGGTGCGATGGCAAAAATAGTCGTAAAGTGACAGTGGCGATGGCTCTTTGATACGAGAGCCAAGAAAGGAACATATGCAGATAGTAATTTTGACAGCCCTCGGTGTCGGCGGTGCGACCGTAATAGGCGCAACGATAGGATTTTTATTCAAAAACCTGTCCCATAAATTCAACGATATAGTTCTTTCGTTCGCGGCGGGAATAATGCTCGCGGCGGCGTTTATAGGACTCGTTCTTCCGTCGCTCGAATACGGTGGCAAATACGGTATAATCACTACGGTGATAGGAATCTTTACAGGTGCCGTGTGTATGAAGCTCATCGATAAGCTCGTCC
>JBGVKA010000136.1:0-8500 GCA_045129715.1 Eubacteriales bacterium
CATGTTAAATGGATACGTATATTTCGGGAGGATGATATCCTCCCCTACGGTGATGATATTTTTCTTTCGGAATATTACACACATGTAGGGGAGGCTAATAGCCTCCCGTTAGTTTTAAATGGATGCGTATGTTTCGGGAGGATGATATCCTCCCCTACGAAAATGATATTTTCCGTTGCTTTTGATCAGGTGTTTGAAGAGAACCTTTTCTTGTAATCCTCAACGTTTACCACGGTGCCCGTGAGTCTTGACTCCTCTGCGGCAAAGGTCGTTAGGTGGTTGTTTATCGAGGTGGTGATGCTCGTGACGGACTTGCCGGTGTAGGTGCCGAGAAGAAGCTGGCAGAACGAGCGTATTATTCCTCTGTCACCGCCACCGTGACCGCCGGTTATCTCCTCGTCGCGTATCGCATCGGCAATGTATATCTTCTCGTTTTTGCGAGTGGCGAAATCGAAGAGGTCCACGTGGTCCCACGACATCTCCGCGTTGATCTCGCCCTTGGTTCCCATTATGCGGATCTTTCTTCCGCCCTTGTTAAAGGCACTCATTGTGAAGGAAACTGTAGCTCCCGATTCGTATTCAAGATTGACGACCTGGTGGTCAACAACGTCGTTATCGCATCTGAAAACGCATTTTCCGTAGTTCGTCTCGGTGATCGTTTTTTCGATATCCTCATCGGTGGGCTCGTGCTTTCTCGTCGCGGTCTTAACGAATCCCTGGAAGGTGCGCTGCTTGTATATCTTGAGAGCACTGTAGGGGCACTCCGCCTCCGCAGGACAACCCTGATAGCAATACTCGGGCGCGCCCTCGGGCATATTCTCGCGGCGGAAATAGACGAGCGAGCCGAAGCTCTGAACTCTCACGCATTCCTCGTCGAGGAGCCACTGCAAAATGTCGATATCGTGACAGCTCTTCGCGAGTATCATCGGCGAGCTTGCCTTCGTGTCGTGCCAATTTCCTCTGACGAAGCTGTGGCTCTGGTGAACGTTTCCAACGCACTCAACGTGAACGACGTTCATAATTTTTCCTATCCTTCCGTCATCGATCAGCTGTTTAAGAAGACGGAAGAAGGGGGTGTAGCGCAGAACGTGGCAGATGATAACGTGAACGCCCTTTTCATTTGCCGCGTTCATTATGTCGAGGCACTCTTCGGGAGTTGGAGCCGCAGGCTTTTCGAGAAGCAGGTGATATCCCTTTTCAATTGCCGCCAAGGCGTGACGGTGGTGATCCGCATCCTGAGTCGCGATAATAGCGGCATCCGCCATTTTCGGAAGCTTCAGAAGGTCCTCGCCCCATTCGAAGCAGCATTCGTCGGTAAGAGCGAACTTTTCTTTTATGTAATTTCTTCTGACGGGGTCGGGATCTGCTACCGCAACGACCTCCATCTCGGGACAAACGGCAGTGCCGTGCATTGCGTAAGACGTGCCTCTGTCTCCTACACCTATAAGAACTATCTTTACCTTTTCCATTTTTCTACCCTTCCTTATTTTTTGTCGGATTTGTTATTTAACGTTAGTTTTGCGGATCTATGCTCCTTGCCACCTCTAAGAATTTTTTCACCGTTGGTGACATAGGCGCGTTTTTAAGCGTAACAATGTAAAGTGTTCTTTGCAAATACTCGCTTTTTGGGATGAAATAAAGAATATTGTCGTCGTCAAACTCGTTCGTTGAAACGTGGTAATCGCTCGTCATTATCGCGCCGACCTTATTTTTCATAAGCTTGTTATGCATATTGACCTGGCGCGCGTTTTCAACGACGTAGTCCACCGTTTTGAAGGCGGGGAGTATCTGATTCATCTTGAAAAGCGTGTTTGAGAAGGTTGAGTATTTGAAGAATTTTACGTCCTTGAAAACCGAGAGATCCGAAACGAGATCCTCCTCTGAGAAATCACCCGAAAGCACCTTTTCTCTCGATACGGCAAGATGCCTTATCTTGTCCGCGCCCTCAAAATCCTTGTGCATCGCGATCACCATATTCTCCTTAAGAGCAGGGATGCCGATGCAGGTGGACTCGTCAAAATCGTAGCTCACCATCATATCGAGCGCGTGGCTCTTCATCTTCTCGCTGAGGTTCTCAACCTGTCCGATGCTTCCCATATCTATTCTGACCTTGACCTTGGGATAACGCTTGTAAAATTCTCCGCATATCCCGGCTATGATCTCGGTCGCGCTATACGAATACGCGCCTATCGAAAGTGAGCCGTAGGTGGCATCCGTGAGCATTTTTACGCGCATTTTCATCATATTTTCGCTCTTTTCCTTCTCCTCGAGGAACTCAACGTAGATCCTGCCCTCAGGGGTAAGGGAGATCGGAATAACGCTTCTGTCAAAAATGGGAAAGCCGAGATTTTTCTCGTGGCGCGAGATTGCCGAGCTCAGCGCAGGCTGGGATATGAAAAGATCCTTCGCCGCCGCAGAAAACGAGCCAAGCTTATAGACCGAATATGAATATTTCTCCAAAAGATCCATCAAAGCCCTCCTTTTATAACAGATAAGTTATAAGCTATATATTAATATTGATAATTGATTATAACATACAATTATGGTATAATCAATATAAAATAAAATATTTCAGGAGGGAAAAATGAAAAAATACTCAAACCCCACGGCTGAGCTCGTTAAGGTAGACGTCTCGGACGTTATTACCACCTCGCCGGGCACGGAAACCCCTTGGTACGAGGAAAACGACGGATCTTGGGAAATCAGCGTGAACTAAAGGCACTTTGAAAACGGGAACGGTGTGACCGTTCGACAGAAAACACCTAAGGATGAAAGGAAAAGACCATGAAAAAATTATTACTTTTGATACTCTCGCTGGTTATGGTAATATCCGCGACCGTGATCGTATCGGGTGCGGCTGAGACTGAGGGCGGTATGCCCACGGTGGCGCACCACCCCGAGACCGTGCTTGAGGACGGCTCGGTAAAAACCGTATACGGAACTATCCCTGCGGATAAGGCAGATGCCGCAACTTATCCCCTTGCCGTTTTTATGAACGGTGTGTTCAAGGGTGCGGACAGCGTTTTTGCAAAGGATAAGACCGGAGTCTACCAGATCGCAAAGGGCCTTATGGATGAGGACAAGGAAAAAGACAACCACGTTCAGATCTACTTTAGAAACGACGTTACGATAAAGGGAAGACACACGAATTCAGGTCAGCTGAGCGGAACCCTTACCGTCGACCTTAACGGATATACGGCAAAATGCGGCGGCTATATGATGTACGATGCCGTGGCTAAGAAGTACCAAGAAATATATCCGCTCAAGATAGTGACGAAAAACGGATACATAACCACAACGGCACCCCTTCTTAACTGCTCTTCGTTCGGTGAAGCGTACGCGGATCTCACGACTGACGTCAAGGTTATGCAGTACGATTTTGAGAACGTTAAGATCACACGTAGCGCGGGATCTCTTGATTTTATCGGCAAATACGTAGAGCAGCCGAGCGTTACCACCGGTAAAAAGACCATAACCCCCGTAAACTTCAGAAATTGTGAGATCGATCTTACGGGTGCTCCTTCGGGAATAACTATCTTCAACGCGCTCGATCCCGATACTACTCAGTCCAACAACGTGCTTAAGATAACGGTCGAGGGCTGCGTTTTCAGAATGAAGAACGTTAACGCGTTCAATTGGTACGACATCACCGAGGGCAACGGCTCCTTCGTTACCTTCAAGGCGGATGCGGACGGAAACTATCCCACCGTTATTCTCCCCAAGACTGCCGAGGCACCCACAGCAAAGATCCCTATGGGCGAGACCGAGGTGGGCTTCGTTAAGACGGGCGAGACCGCTGACAGCTATATCTACAAGGCAGGCGTGCTTTCCGCATCCGATTTCGGATTTAAGGTAAAGACGAGCATCACCCTTGATACACAGGTAACTCTCAATATCTACGCTACCGACAAGAACCTCGCTTCCTTCACGCTTGACGGTGTAAAATACACCGATCTTGATAAGGTCGACACCGTCGAGGTTGGCGGCGAAACCTATTATCATATCTCGGTTCCCTTCGCATCGGACGAGATGCTTAAGAGTGTGGTGTTTACCGCAAACCTTGAAAGCGACGGCTATGCCCAGAGCTTTGATTACACGCTCGGCATCCCGAAATATGCCTCTCGCATTTTTGAGGACGGTGGCGCGAGCGCAAACACCAAGCTCCTTGCGGCAGACGTTCTTTCTTACGCAAGAGCGGCTTACAATTACTTTGACGGCTCCGCTGACGAGCTCAAGGTCCTCGATGCAATTCTTGATAAGGACCACGATAAGATGAGCACCGTTACCACCGTGCCCGTGGCTCCCACCGAGACTCCCGGCTTGAAGTCGGCAACTCTCGTGCTCGGAGATAAGCCCGCTATACGCTTCTATCTTCCCACCGATGCAAACGCATCCGACTACGCCTTCTATATTAACGGCTCGAAGATAAAGACCGTCTATAACGCTGCGGAAAATTATATCGACACCGACGTATACGCATACGCGCTTTGCGAGACGGTAACCTACACCGTAAAGGGCACCGAGATGGGTAGCTACTCTGTCGGCAACTACTACTATCACGCAAAGAACGTAGAGAAGAATGATAAGCTTACCGCACTCGTTGAAAGATTTATCAAGTATCTTGAGAGTGCAAGCACCTACAGACTCGAGGTGCTTGGAGATCCCTCTGCGGCTCATACTCACACTCTCTGCGAGCGTAGCTTTGAGATGACCGCGTACAACCCTGCGTACACCGAAAAGGTCTGCGCTTGTACTTATAGCGAGATAACTCAGCACACAGGTCTTGATCTCGGTGAGGAGAAGGTCACCGTTTACTTCCTTGGAAACAGCTATACTAACTACAACGATATGTCCACAACCTTTGGAATGATAGCTAACTCGATGGGCATTGACGTTGACGTTATAAAAAGGACCAAGGGCTCGTGGCACCTTTGGAAGTTCCAGAACCCCAACGACGAGGGCGGTGTGACCTTCCACGAGGACCTTGCCAAGTACGATTTTGACTACGCCTTCCTTCAGGACGGAAGCACGCAGACTCTTGCGGCTATTGCCGAGTTCTACGACGGCGTTCGCCTTGTCGGTGAGCTTATTGAAAAGGACGGCGCAACACCCATACTTTATCAGACCTGGGGAAGAAAGGCGGGACACTCCGTTCTTGACAAGTACGGACTTGATACCGATTCTATGGCTCGTACCGTAGCGGCGGCTTACGAGGCTATCGCAAGAGAGACCGGCTATACCAACTCTCCCGCAGGCTCCGCATTCCTTGACGTTTATACGAACCACCCCGAGATCGAGCTTTACGATCCCGACCTCACTCACCCCTCCGCAACCGGAAGCTATCTCGTTGCGCTCTGCCATTATGCAACCCTCTTCGGTCGTTCTCCGATAGGTGTTGAATACACTGACGGCATTGATGCAGACACCGCGCTTATTCTTCAGACCGCGGCTCATAACGCAGTTTTCGGTGAGTCGATAGTAACCGACGAATATAAGACCTCCTCCGAGGGTATCCACGTTGCTAAGGCAGAGAACAACCTCTACGAGATCCCCGAGGGCTCCGAAATCATCTCCCACGGCATTACGGGTGAGAGCGGAGTATATACCTCGACCGTGACCGTTGCAAAGGACGGTACTCTCACCGATGCAGAGAAGGCTGAGATGTCCAATATTGCAAACGGAGTCTCCATTATCGGTAACAAAAATATGGTTACCTCGCTCACAAGAATTGCAGACGGTGCATGGAACAACGCCGCTTCAAACAGACTTTCCTTCGACTTTGACGGAAATAATTACGATATCTCCGGTGATATTGATATGCACGAGCCCTATAAGGCACTTATCACCTATAACTTCGGAAGAGTCGTAAACATCACCGCTATCGGCTATATGTCGGGTAATATGGCAGGCTTCGCTCAGACTCAGGACGTTTATATCTCAAACGACGGTGTGAGCTGGGTGGGTGTAAAGAGCGCATCCTACGATGCAGTGCTTCTCGGCAAGGAAAACGGCTCGCTCCATAGCATTAATACCATTCCCACCGATGCAAACGGAAACAAACCCGGCGTTTGCGTAGTGTTCGATATGGACAGTGCCAAGGGCGGTGTGTGGGCACAGTACGTGCGCTTCGGCATCAAGCAAGGCATCGTGGGTGAAGACAGGTCCTACGATATCAACACCCTTGAGCTTGCAGTATGGGGCAAGACCAACACTCCTCTTGCCGAGCTTCCTTCGGATAGCGAGCTTATCTCCAAGGGACTTACCGCATCCGAGGAGTTCAGCGCAACCGTTGACGGCGCGCTCGCAGAGCTCACCGACGAGCAGAAGAAGGATATCGCAGATATCTCTAAGTACGGCTTTACTATGATAGGTGCCAAGACTCTTGCAAGAAGCATCAAGTACGCTTGCGACGGAGTTTGGTCGGGCACCAACAGACTCACCGCCACCTTCTACGACGAGGGCGAGGGTGCGGTCAAGTACGATATAAACGGAAACGTGTCCAAAAACGGAAGATACGAGGCACTTCTTACCTATAACTTCGGAGAGAAGGTAACTCTCGATGCCATCGGCTATATGTCGGGTGATCTCAAGGGCTTTGCTCAGGCTCAGGAGGTCTGGGTTTCCGACGACGGAATCAACTGGACGAGAGTAAACACCGCTTGCTACAGTAATGTAGCCGGTGACGAGCTTTCAAGCGTCAGCAACAAGCCCATTGATAAGGACGGCGCGGGAAAGACGTCCGGAGAGTGCGTTATATGTTCGATATGGGCGGCGTTCAGGCTCGGTACGTAAGAGTGGCTATCACCGAGGGTATGACGGTGACTACCTCTACTAACGACCTCAACACCTACGAGCTTGCAGTATACGGCAAGCGCGCTCAGTAATTCGAAAGCGTTATTAAATAAAAATCGGGGTAGCCTTCGACGGTGTCGGGGCTGCCCCTGAAATACCGCTTGAGCGGTAAACGATAATCAGGCAAAGAAGATAATTAAAATGGAAAATTACGCAACAAAGATAAGGCGCGAGATACACGAGCACCCCGAGGTCGGCTTTGACCTTGAAAACACGCTCTCGGTAATAAGGCGCGAGCTTGATAAAATGGGCGTTGAATACACCGAAAAATACGGTAAAAGCTCGATAGTGGCTACGATTGGCGAGAGGGAAGGCTTTACCTTGGCTATTCGCGCGGATATTGACGCGCTTCCTATAGAGGAGAAAAACGACGTTCCGTACAAGTCGAAAAACGTTGGTAAAATGCACGCCTGCGGCCACGACGCCCACACGGCTATTTTGCTCGACGTCGTAAGGCGCGTCAACGAGATCAAGGACGAGATACCCTACCGTGTGAAGTTTTTCTTCCAAAGTGCCGAGGAATATGCACCCGGCGGAGCGAGTCTTATGGTTCGTGACGGAGTAATGGAGGGCGTTGACGAGGTCTACGCTCTGCACGTTGCCCCGAACGTTGACACGGGCGTGATCACACTGTGGGCAGGTCCGCAAAACGCGGCAAGCAACGGCTTTTATTTGAATTTCTACGGAGTCTCGGCTCACGCGGCTCGCAAGGAAGAGGGACGTGACGCTATCAAGATGGCACTCACGGCTTATTTTGATATCGAGAAAATAGCAGATGCGTATAAAAGCGCGGGAGAAAAAATAGTGTTCCACGTTGGACAGGTCGAGGGAGGAAAAACGAACAATATCGTTGCCTCGGAATGCTCGCTGTTCTGTACGCTCCGCACCTTAGATGACGAAACGGCAGATAAATTAAAAGCGGAAATTGAAGCCGCCGCAAAAAAAGCCGCCGAAAAGCTTGGCGGCAGAGCCGAGATGGTAATGTCCAAGAGCTATCCCGTGGTGGTCAATGACGAGGGTGCTACGCAGAGTATTAAAAAAGCCGCATCGGCAGTCATCGGAGAAGAAAACGTCACCGTCGGAAAGCGCGGAATGGTCGGTGAGGATTTTTCGTATTTTGCAAGGCTTGCCCCGGGATGTATGTTCCATCTCGGTGTCAGAAACGAGGCTCTTTTCGAGCCAAAGCCTCTTCACAGCGACAAATTCCAGCTTGACGAGCGTGCCCTCGGCATAGGCTCGGATATCTTTGTGAGACTCGTTCTCGACAAAGCCGAAGAGATAAAGGAAGGCAAAATGTAAACAAAAGTTTTAAAAACTTGTGTTGGTAGTAAAAACAGCGTTTTATTGATTGAAAATAAAAAGAAGAAACGGTCTCGGGTTCACTCCATTAATGTGCTCGAGACCGTTTTTTAAAAACCTGAAATTTATTCATAAAGAGGCAATAAAAGATTAATATTGAATTAAAACGATTTGTTCAAAACCCCAAAATTTATTATACAACTCGCCGAAATCGGCTTAAATCACTTTTCAATCTCATTTTCGTATGATAAAATGAAGCCAAGAAGCGAGGGAGAAAAAAGGAGCTCCGAAAACGCTTTATATAGGCCGAGTATGCCGGCTTTTGAAACGCGCCAAACAAATGGATAAG
>JBGVKA010000137.1:0-16104 GCA_045129715.1 Eubacteriales bacterium
CGCTTTCCCAAAGATTCTTGAACGCAACGGACTGCGCAAGATCCGCTTTCACGATCTGCGCCACACCTGCGCGAGTCTGATGCACAAAATGGGGCTCTCACCCAAGGAAGTGCAGGACTATTTAGGGCACTCTACCGTGAGTGTAACTTTAAATATTTATACTCATTTGGACTGGAGCAGCAAGGAAAATGCCGCAAAAGCCATGGAAAACGCGGTAAAATTACCCGAAAATGTGCAAATCACGAGCAAATGGGAGAGCTGAAAAAGCCTTATGCCACAAGGGTTTTTCGGGGGTCAGGAGAGAATTTTTGAGTTCTCTCCAAGGCAAAAATTTTGGGAGCTTAAAACACAGAAAAAAGCACCTGATTTTTAGTGAATATCACTACACTCAAGTGCTTTTTACTGCACAAATTTGTGCAAAATGTGGCGGAGGGTGTGGGATTCGAACCCACGTGCCCAGAGGGCAAACGGTTTTCAAGACCGCCTCGTTATGACCACTTCGATAACCCTCCGTAGGGTATCTTTTGCGAAATGCTCCGGAATTTGGAGAGAATTTTGCGAGAGAACTATGAAATTTTTGTATGATGGAAAATGCCGAAAACCCTTGATATTACAAGGATTTTGAGGGAACAAAAGAAACAGTTACGCGCGGGTTTTCAAGACCGCCTCGTTGTGACCGCTTCGATATTCCTGCGTATTAAATTGTGATTTTGGAAAGTGTTAGATATTACGTTAGATATGCAAGTTTTTGCATTTTTCGGAGTCCCTAAATAGTCAGTGTTTTCAAGGCTTCTCGGGGTTTTATCGACAGATTGACCGACAAATTTTCAAGACCGCCGCGTTGTGACCGCTTCGCTATTCCTGCGTATTAATTTTTTTGTTATGGAGAGCATTTGGATTCTCAACCGTAACGCTCATATATGATACCACACTTTTTGTGGTATGTCAATATTTTTACCAAAATATTTTTAGGTTCGCTTTTTTATTAAAAACGACAACGTTTTTCATTTTGGTGAATATTCGTGTGCGCGAGTGAATATAATGAAATAGGAAAAAGGTGCAAAGGTGTTCTGCTTTTTCAAGAAGCTTTTCGCTTAGTGCGAGTCCTGATGCGGCGAGGACGTGCGTTTCGGTTCGCAAAGCCGTTTCAAAAGCCGCGCAATTCCGCCAAAAAGTGCTCGCGAGTTCCGAAACTTTAAAAATATTTCAAAAGTGGGTTGACATTTACACTCATTAGTGCTATAATTATATGGCGACTTGGAAACCAAGGTCTAAAGTTTGCCGGAATGGCGGAATTGGCAGACGCCCGGGACTTAAAATCCCGTGAGATTTTTTCTCGTACCGGTTCGACCCCGGCTTCCGGCACCAATATATCGCGGAGTGGAGCAGTCTGGTAGCTCGCCGGGCTCATAACCCGGAGGTCATGAGGTTCAAATCCCATCTCCGCAACCAAAAGAACTCAATTACCCATTCGGGTGATTGAGTTCTTTCTTTTTGGTTGCTGAGAGGAGATGGGGTTTGAACCTCAAGAGCTTCGCTCTTTGACCCCGCTCCGCGTTCCGCTCACTCGCCTTCACACCCTTTGTTCGCACTCAAGCATTAAAAACCCTTTCAAGTTCCAGAAGCGGAGCGGGATCCATTCCGCCGCCGCAAAGCATACCACGAGTCACTCGGCTTCCGCGGAATATTGCGTAACACGGAGCACTTTCTTCCCCACGATAACAAGCGGAACGCCCACCGCAATCTCCACCCCGTGTAGCAAATAACCCAAGCTGTCTTCTTTGAAGCTTTCACCATTCTACATAATCCCATCTCCGCAACCAAAAAAATTTCTCGGACTTGTTCCGAGAATTTTTTTACCTCTTCACTCTTCACTCTTCACTTTTCTCTCCCGGCGAGGAATTTTTTTGGAGGTAATAGGTAAAAGTGAAGAGTGCAAAGGTATTTTCGGTAGAGTTTCGCTGTGCGAAACTCATTTTTATTTTAAAGTTGAAAAGTACTATGTTTTATGGTATAATTGATTTATGCTCACGGTAAGGCTGACTTTATTGCCAAGCTACAAATTGCTTTGAAAGAGTGTTACGAAACAGAGCAAGAAGCGAGAACATGATAAACCTTAAGCCATATTACCAAGTGAAATTAACATTGCTCAGATGCAAAACTTACTTTCTTTACAATCCTCCGAAAACCGAGGATGAGAAATATGCCTATGAGATTATCCAAAAGGCGTACCTGATAAACGAGAAAAAGATAGAAATTCTTGATTTTGAGAAAAACAAGCAACTATTAAAAAATAGTACAACTGCTACAATAAAATCCAAAATTAAAAGGAGACATTACTATGAACGAATCAAAATATAGTAATTTGATTGCAAAAATACAGAAAAAGCGAAAATGGGTAATAGGGTTAACTTTTGTTTCGGTTTTATTGGTTTTACTTTTTACTACTCCAACGCAAATAGAAATAATGGGAGAAGTGATCGTTGATTACAAAGGATTGCCGCCTGTTTTAATTGTGGTGCTGGTTCTTCTTTGCTTTTTCGTTGAATTGATAGCTTATGCTGTAGTTTCGTTACCGTTGAACACATCTATGGATCAAGAATGTGATCCCGAAAAGCAGCTTATTCTAAATATGAACCTAAATAAGCAGAAAAATATCGATCATATATATGCCGTTGATTATTTGTATTTGGGAAATTATCAGGAATCACTCAAATACGCAGAAAAAATGATTCAAAGTTCTAACGAGCAAATGATTTTGGCGGGATTCTTTAACCAAGCAAGATGCGAGTTTTTCCTTGGTAATTACGATTCGTTTCGTCAAACAGTAGCACAATATGAAAGCAAATTATCCGGTTGTCAGAAGCTTAAGCTCAAAACCAAGATTGCTTATCAAAAAATCAGCAATATCCTTAATTTGATGTGTGCTATTTCCGACAATGATGTAGAAAAAATTAATGAGCTTCGGAACAATGTTGAAATCTGGAACACCTCAAAAGCTACGGAAGGATTTGTAAACTATATAAGAGGAGTTGCCGCATACAAAGTGGACGATAAAGAGGAAGCCATTTATAGATTTAAACTTGTAAAAGAAAATTGCTCGAAAACGGTTTTATTCGTACTTTCCGAGGAATATCTGTCATTGTTGAAATAATCGGCATCTATTAAGGATGCGCATGAAATTGCCTCAGACAGCCGAACCCCATTGATTTTATTGACTTTCCCTTGGTGGCATCTATTAAGGCGATACAACACATCAAAGGGCGATAAAAAGATATCGCTACAAAAAGCCTTGATTTTTTCAAGGCTTTTTTCGTTTATAGTCCGTATTGTTCCGATAAATGCGAAAATATTGTTCTTCAGCTGTTGATATTGTTCCGCAACTGTGTTATAATCAATTATATAATTTAATCAAAACTAAAAGCGAGGACAAAGCTATGAAAATAACGTTTTTGGGAACCGGTGCGGCAGACTGGTTCTACGATCAGCACGGAAGCATGAAGGGCTACCGCCGCAACTCTTCCCTTCTTATAGACGACTCTCTTCTTATTGATCCGGGCCCTAACGTTCCTAACGCGCTTGAGGTGTTTGGCAAAAACAAAGACGGCGTTAAATACATAATCAATACGCACAGACACAGCGACCACTACAACGAGAAAACCGTCGCGTATCTCGACGGTGCTGAATTTTATCCTATGGAGGCGGGCGAGACTAAGGTTATCGGCAAGTATACCGTTTCCGCTTACCGCGCTAACCACTCCACCTGCAAAAACGCGGTACACTTCATCATCGACGACGGTGAGAAGAGACTCTTCTACGGTCTTGACGGTGCGTGGCTGATGTACGAGGAGGTTCAGGGCATTAAGGAAAAGACCGTAGACCTCGCGATCCTCGATGCTACCGCAGGCGAAAATCTCGGAGATTTCAGAGTCTTTGAGCACAACGATCTTCATATGGTCGTTGCGATCAAGGCGGCACTTGAAAAGAACGTTAACAGATGGATGATCACCCACATGGCAAGGATCCTTCACACCGAGCACGAGATTCTTGCGGAAAAAATGGCAAAGCACGGATTCGAGGTCGCATACGACGGCTTCGAGACCGAGGTTTAATATAGGGCGGGTCTTTTATTGACTCGGATACAACCAAAATATTTTAAATATCCTATTATAAATACAATAAAAGCTTTGAAAGGAGATGCTTCTTGAATAACGGTGAATTTTACTCGTCAAAAGAATATAACGCCACGGCGGAATATAAGCATTTTCCTGCCGAGGCTTACGTCAAGCTTAAGGAAGAAAACGCCTCTGCAAAAGAAATCGCAGGCTTAGGAAATGAAGCGACCACGTTGCAAAAAAAGCAGCCGACCAAAAAGAGCGAAGGCGGTGCAAGAGGGCTGATAGATAAAATATTCGGATCTATCCGCGGCGTAGCCACAGCCGCCACCGTAGCCGCTGCTTCGGTTGCTGTAAGCACAACTCTTATGACAAGTGCTCCAAAGACCGACCTTATTGATATATCCGCAGGCGATACGTACGTGGAATACAGTATGGAGATAACGGGCATTGAGGACGGCGGAGATTACGCGATCGTTGTCAGCACCTCGAACGAGGAGGATATCGAGCAGGATGTTGACACCGACGGCACCTATGAAAACAGAATAGACGGCTTAAAGCCGGGTTGGGAATATACGCTCTCCTTTATACAGTACGATACGGTATTAGGCGAGATCAGTCATTTTGAAACCAAATTTCAAACGCAAAAGCATAGCGAACAAGAGCCTATGCCACCCCCCGAGCCCGAGCCCGAACCCGAGCCCGACGAGCCTGTGCCGACACCGATACCGGTCGTTGCCGTAACGGGTACGAGCATCGTCGGCTTAAACGAGATACGCATCGATTTTTCTCACTTCGACATCTGTGCGAGCGATAGCGTAAAGCTTGATATTCTTTTCGGAGATATGAGTGAAAAGAGCGTCGTCTTATCCGGTGAAGACTTGGAGCGAGGATACGTAACGGCTCGAATGGACACCTCCGACACTCTGACGGTAACCCCGAAAATATACGTTGCGACGAGCGGCAGCGAAAAGCTGTGCGAAAGCTATTCTCACACCTTTGCCGAAACTCTTTCGGTCAAAGCAATGGTCGGACTTTATCAAGACGCCGTAACCTTCTATCCCACAGGACTTTCAAAGGGCGGCGAATACCTATGCGTAAAGTCCTCGGAGGATCCCGAGAATTACGAGCTCTTCTACCTTGGGGACTTAGCTCAAGCCTTTTATTCGCTCTCGGGCGAGATCACTTATACGCTCTACTTTACCAACGATCAGGAAGATATCCTATCAAACGAGGTGACGGTGACCGTCGATACGTCAACGAGCCCCACGGAGCCCGAATATCATTTTACATATCGCAATCCCAACGACGTCGGTATCACGTATAACGACGACGGAACGATAAACATTTATATACAAACTCAGTTCACGTCGGTAAGCGACGAGGTTTATTACAAAATATCACTTGGCAATATCGTTTATACATCACGCGAGCCTATCGCAAGGATAGAAGGCATTCCCGATACAAATTATCCGTTGCAATACGACGTTTGTATCAACGTTAACGGAGCGGAGTATTCGATATTCCACGTAACCCCCTCGGGAACCGTAAACGAAGCGGGACTCCCCCATTATTCCGAGTGCGTCGACGATACTCACCTTGTCGTGAGACTTTATAAGGACGGCGATGATTTAGATCTCGATTCCGTGGTTCTTATAAGCTCAAGCGGTGAAGAAAAGGTTCTTACCGAGGCAGACTTCGTTTACAACGACGTCTACGGCACGTACGATGCCGAAATTGAATTTGAGGAGCCGTTCACCGAGGTGATCATAAAGGCTTCCCTAAGCATCTTCCACGAAGCCCTCGAGGGCGTGGACGGCTACAAGGGCAGCGTGAGAAAAACATTTGAAACAACGGTTTATGCACCGTAAAGGAGAAAAATATGCAAAAAAACAATAAAAAGAAAAGCTTTTTAGCCATTGAGCTTACCTGCTTGGCGCTGTTCATTCTCGCGCTCATCGGTTGTCTTGTGGCTGAGATATCTTCACCCGAATCGGCTATATCCGTTTGGATGAAGGAAAACGTCTGGGACGTAAACGAAACCTTGACCTCGTTAAGATCACACGTTCCCGTTCTCTTCAATTGCTTCATTTACATAGTTATCATATATTCCGTATGTAAGATACTCCGCCTTATATTCAGCGCAAAAATGAAAAAAAGCGACCGCACGAAAACTATGTTTTCCCTGCTCGACGGCTTTGTGAAATACGCTTGCGCATGTGCGATAATAATCTTTATCCTTAAGGCGTGCGGAGTTGATACCACGGCTTTGGTTGCATCTGTCGGTGTTCTCACTCTCGTCGTAGGTCTTGGCGCACAGCCTCTTATCGCGGATATCATAGCCGGAATCTTCATTATTTTTGAAGATGAATACCACGTTGGCGAGATCGTTACGATAAACGACTTCCGCGGCACCGTTATGGAGATAGGAATTCGTTCCACGAAGCTTCTTGATGCTGCCGGAAACATTAAAATAATAAACAACAGCTCCATAGGTGACGTTATCAATCTCTCGCGCGAGCCCTCTCTCGCCATCGTGGATTGCGACTTCCCCTACGACGTTCCCGTAGAGCTCGTTGAAACTCTTATGAAGGACAATTTCCCGAAAATAGCTGAAAACATTCCCGCCATTATCGAGGGACCTTATTACAAGGGCGTTTGTATGTTCAAGGACTCCAACGTCACGATAAAGATCGTTGCAAAGTGCTTGGAGGAGGACAGATTCCAGGTCGAAAGAGACCTCAACAGAGAATACCGCAGAATTCTCGTGGAGAACGGAATCGATATCGCATATCCTCAGGTAGTTATCAATTACCCCACGGAGAAGGATTTCAAGGTCTCGAAAAAAGACAAGAACGAGGCGCGCAGGTTTGCTAACGATCAAAAGGAACGCTCTCAAAATATGGAAGAACAGCAGACTTAATTCTTGTAATTATAAATAACGTTTCAAGGAGATTTTATGTATAAAAACAAAAAAGTCTTGCTTATAGCCGGAGGCGGCACTCTCGGTGAATACGTTTCCGAGGAGCTTTTAAGACTCGGCGCGTCCGTCGAAGTTATATGTCCGAAAACAAAAGAGATCCTTGGATATGGTCGTGCGACAGGGTATTCAACAGAGATATAGATCCCTCAAAGATCCTTCGCGTTACCGAACTTTCCGAAAAAGATTTTACCACAGTTGAGGACGGCATAAAGCACGAGCTTAAAAAGCTTGGCTCTCTTTAATACAGAATGGACCTTCACGGTCTTATCAAGCAAAACACGGATAGGAAATCTGAAATGAAAAAAATATTAGGAATTGAGCTCGGCTCAACGAGAATAAAATCCGTTCTTATCGACGAGAGTGCAAAGGTTATCGCGCAGGGCTCGTTCGAATGGGAAAACGTTCTCGTCGACGGACTTTGGTCATATTCGCTTGAGAACGTAAGACTCGGCCTGCAGGCAAGCTACAAGGAGCTTGCGGACGGCTACCGCACCGCCTTTGGCGAGGAGCTCACCGAGGTTTCGGCAATAGGCATCTCGGCTATGATGCACGGCTATCTTGCCTTTGATAAAAACGGCTGTCTTCTCACTCCCTTCAGAACCTGGAGAAACACGAACACCGAGGCGGCGGCTGAGGAGCTTACCGAGCTCTTCAGGTTCAACGTTCCTATGCGCTGGAGCGTTTCTCATTACTACCAAGCCGTGCTTAACGAAGAGGCGCACGTAAGCAAGGTCGCTCATATCACAACACTTTCGGGCTACGTTCACTATCTTCTCACGGGCAAAAAATATCTCGGCATCGGTGACGCATCGGGAATGTTCCCTATCGCGGGTACGGACTACGACGGCGTGATGCTTCAAAAATTCAACGCGCTTCTTAAGACCAAGGGTATAACCACTCCCTTCGAAAGCATTTTGCCGAAGGTTCTTTCCGCAGGTGAGGTAGCGGGCACGCTTACCGACGAGGGAGCGAAGCTTCTCGATCCTTCGGGCAATCTTAAGGCAGGCTGTATCCTCTCGGCTCCCGAGGGAGATGCGGGCACGGGTATGGTTGCAACCAATAGCGTAACGCCGAGGACGGCAAACGTTTCCGCAGGCACGTCGGCATTCTTGATGGCGGTGCTTGAGAAGCCGCTTAAAAACTATTATCGTGAGATAGACGTGGTAACTACTCCACACGGTGCACCGGTTGCGATGGTTCACGTCAATAATTTCGCCTCCGAGATCACCGCTTGGACAAACCTCTTTGAAGAGGTTATAGCACTCGGAGGAGGCAATATAAGTCGCGCGGAGCTCTTCGGTGCTCTTTACAAAAAATCTCTTGAAGCGGATAACGATTGCGGTAAGCTCGTCGGATATAATTTCATTGCAGGCGAGCCCATAGTGAACGTTCCCACGGGAACGCCGCTTATCGCAAGACATCCCTCGGGAAAGCTCACTCTTTCTAACTTTATGAAGATGCAGATATATTCCGCGCTCGGCTCTCTTGCTATGGGCTGCGAGATTCTCGATAAGGAAGACGTTACCATAAGCAGCGTTTCCGGACACGGCGGATTCTTCAAGACCGAGTTCGTCGGTCAAAGTGCTATGTCTGCCGCCATCGGTGCTCCCGTCACGGTAATGGAAAATTCCGCCGAGGGCGGTGCGTGGGGAATCGCACTTCTCGCTCTTTTCGCTTACTCAGGCGGTGAGGACCTTGAAAAATTCCTTGACGGCATCTTCTCGTCCGCGAAGAAGACCACCGTTTCGGCAAGCGAGAGTGAGGTCAGCTCCTTCCTTGAGTTTATGAGATCTTATAAGGCAGGACTCGAGGTCGAGAACCTCGCAGGCAAGCTTCTTTGACGTGAGATTTCCATAGTGAAGCGCAAAAAACACTAATTTTGAAAACTTTAGTTTACTTTTTTATACATTCAAAAGCAAACGCACAAAAAGCGTTAATTCACAAACGGCAAGGACAATAAAATGAATACAACCGTTTCGGAATACAAAATCCCGGATATAGATTCTCTTCTCGGTGAGAAGACCGACTGCGAATGCGGTGCGAAGCACAGCTGCACGATAAAGCACGTGGTCATAAAAAGAGGAGCTCTTTCCGAGCTTCCCGCGCTTTGCGAAAAATACCGCAGCATTCTTCTCGTTTGCGACGGGAACACGTACCGCGCTTGCGGATACGAAGCAGAGGAGCTTCTCTGCGATAAGATAACTGCAAAAATTATTTTCCCCGGTGACACCGTGTTGATTCCGAACGAGGATGCGGTGGCAAAGGTTGAAAAGCTGATCACCGAGCGCACAGATCTAATTATAGGTGTAGGCTCCGGTGTTATAAACGACCTTTGCAAGCACGTCAGCCACGCGAGGTCTCTTCCCTATTACATAGTTGCAACCGCTCCATCGATGGACGGCTACGCCTCAAAGGGCGCGGCAATGCTCTTTGGCGGAATGAAGATTACCACGAGCGCATCAGTCCCCACGGCTATCATAGCCGACACCGACGTTTTAAGAAACGCGCCCCTTGAGATGCTCAAGGCAGGCTACGGAGATATAATAGGAAAATACAGCTGTCTTAACGATTGGCGTCTCAGTGCCCTCATTAACGGAGAGCCGCTTTGCCCCTTTATTTACGGGCTCACATACCAAACGGTCGAGGCGGTTTCGGGAATGGGCAAGGCTATAATTTCAAGAGACGAAAGGAGCGTTGAGCTTTTGATGCGCGCGCTCGTTATCGTAGGCATCGCGATGGCTTATATGGGTAACTCCCGCCCCGCGTCCGGCAGTGAGCACCACCTCTCGCATTTCTTTGAGGTCGTTGGCATCTTAAAAGGCGAGCCTTATTTCTCTCACGGTATCGACGTTGCTTATTCGTCCTTCGTTACCTCAAAAATAAGAGAGCACGTTTTAAGCATTGATCTGCCTGGGGGGAAGAAATTCTCCGCGGACGAGTGGGAAGGCGAGATAAAGCGCGTTTATTCAACCGAGAATAATTCCGAGGTTTCCTTAGGCGTTATCAAAACGCAAAGAGACCTTGGTTGGATATTTGAGGACAGAATGCCAACTTATGTTGACAAATGGCAGGATATCAAGAAAATTCTTGCCGATGCGCCCTCGCCCGAAGAAACCACCAAAATGCTTGAAAGTGCCGAGCTTTCAATTGACGAATTTTATTCGACCTACGGTGATGATAAGATTTTTGATGCTGTTAGATACTCGAAGGATCTCAAGGACAGATACACGGTCCTTTGGCTTTACGAAAGCCTTAAAAAGTAAAAAGGAGTCTTAGAATGAAAAAAATTGCATTTTTGCTCATCCTATCAATATTGACTCTCTCTTTTGTGGGATGCAAAAAGGATGAAGCCGACAACACCGTTATCATCGTCTACGACGTTGACGGAAAAGGTACTATAGAGGGCGAGAGTCAGCAGGAGATTGAGATCGGCTCTTCCGCCTCGACCGTGGTTGCCGTTGCGGATCCCGGATGGATATTCATCGGCTGGGATGACGGTTACGCATACCCCTCGCGCACCGACACGGACGTTACCGCTAATATGACCTACGTTGCTATCTTTGCCGAGGACGAAAGCGAGGACGGTGACGACTCTTTCGAGGATATCCCCGACGATGCACCCGATCTTCCCGAGGGGGATGACGGCACGGGTTCCGAGGTCGTCGAATAATAGTCTCAAAGTAAATTTATTTGGAGCGATTATGTTTAAATACGAAACACATCTTCACACGAGTCCCGTCAGCCGATGCGCAAAGGCGGGAGTTCGCGAACATCTTGAGTTCTATAAAGAGCTCGGTTACGACGGCGTTTTTATAACCAACCATTTTATTGACGGAAATATAAATATCTCTTCATCTGCTACCTACGAGGAGAAGATCGAGTTTTATTTCTCCGACTACGAGGAAGGCGTGAGGATCGGCAACGAGATCGGTCTTAAGGTCTTCTTCGGCGCGGAGCTCTCGTTTAAGGGCACCGACTTTCTCGTATACGGACTTAAGAAAGAGTGGTTTTTAGCGCACCCCGAGATTGCGGAAATGAAGAAGAGCGAGGAGCTCTCCTTTATGGCGGAGTCGGGCGCACTCATCATTCAGGCGCACCCCTTCCGCGAGGCAGGATACATAGATCACATCCGTCTTTTCCCAAGGAACGTTCACGGAGTTGAGGTTATCAACGCCTGCCGAACCGAGTTTGAAAACTCTATGGCGCGTCTCTATGCCGAAAGCTACGGGCTCCTTCAATTTGCAGGCTCGGACAATCACGGAGGCAGGGGCAAGGACACCCTTGCGGGAATGTGCTCAAAAAAGCCGATAACGAGCGAGCACGATTTTATTGCAAAGGTCAAAAACGGCAAAATGAAGACCTTCGTTTTCACGCCAAGCTCAGAAAAAGGCAGTGAAATGTAAATGAATATAGTCAAAAACGGTAAAAAAGCCTTCGTTGACGTGTATCTCACAAAGCTCGATAGCGATATAGCATTCACGCCCGTTTTTCCTAAGGAGCGCGAGAACGAGATAAATTCGGTATCGAACGAGCGTGTAAGACTTGAGAAATACACTGCGTGGCGTCTAGTTGAGCACGCGCTCTCGGAAAGCCTCGGTATGAGCCTTGAGAGTGCCGCGCTATACAAGGACGAGAGCGGCAAATGGCTCTCCCCTCACCTTGAGCTTTCGATATCTCACAGCGGCAGTCTCGTGGCGGTCGTCATTTCACACGCCCCCGTGGGTATCGACATTGAGCCGCTCACGAAAAGCCTCTCGGATAATTTTGCAAGGAAGAATCTTACCGAAGGTGAGCTTTCCGCGTACGGCTCGCTAAGAGAGTCCAAGAAGAAGGAATTTCTCTTAACGCGCTGGTGCATCAAGGAGGCACTCTTCAAGAAAACGGGCGGAACAATCTTCTTCCCCTCGAAGATCGATACGACGAAGGAACGCTTCGTCACCAACCGCTTTACCTTAGGCACGGAGGAGTACGTCTGTGCCGTTGCGGGAGACTTCGACGAGGTTTTCCCCGCCTTTAAGCTCGTAGAAAGACTTTGAGCGAGCGGTCTTAATTCGTTTTTCAAAACACAGATTTACAATATTATTTTTATTTGGAGTGTATCATTATGAAAAACTTTTTCGCTTATTTCTTCGGTGCAGGCGAAGAGCAGGAATTCGCCACTTTTTCCCTTGCCCACTTTATTCCGATTCTTTTAATGGTCGGCGTTATCCTTCTTAATTATAAGTATCGCGACGCTATTAAAAGCTACAAGCACGAAGAGAGGATCCGCTACGCTATGGCGTTTATTATGATAGTGTGCGAGATGTCTTACTTCTGGAGACTCGTCGGAATAACCTCTCTTAACCCCAACCCCGTCGATCACCTTCCCATCACCCTCTGCGGCTGGGGAGTTATCTTCGCAAGCTATCTTATGATCGGCAAATCGCAGACTCTTTACGATATCTGCTATTTCTGGCTCTTCGCGGGAACCATCTTCGCGCTTATCACCCCCACCGTTATCACCTACACAGGCCCCACGCGATTCCGCTATTATCAGTTCTGGCTTGAGCACACTATGGGATATATCGGAATATTCTATATGACCTTCGTTCATAAGATGCGTCCCACGGTACGATCGGCGGTAAAATCCTACGTTGTCCTCGCGATCCTTGCCGTTATAGCCTATGCGGCTAACATCATCATCGGCCCCGGCGCGAACTATCTCTATATGGCACGTCCCGAAAGCACGCCCTCTATCCTCGATATCCTTCCTCCGAACTTCGCGGTAAGACTTATCGTAATGATAGCGGTGGTTACTCTTCTCTTCTTCCTCTCCTACCTCCCCTGGTACCTTATGGACAAGAAGGCAAAGGCGGAGCTCATCCCCGATACCTCCGAGGAAGACGCAACGGTACAAAGCGTATAAAGCTACGTTTGACCGATCAAGCGCAAACCGGCTGAGCCCACCCACATAAAAGCAGAAAGAGCAAACGTTCCAAGACGAAAAATTCTTGAGCGTCTGCTCTTTTTCTCGTTTTCGGGCTCAAAAATCACACCCTTCTTTAAAATGTTATTAAATTTCAAAAAAGACTTGACAAAAGAGGAAAAATGTGGTATGATAAATAGGCTTTAATTCACTAAAGTGAAAAAAATAACAAATGGAGACACGAAAAATGAAAAAAATTCTTGCTTTAATTTTGCTTTTTGCCGTAGTCTGCACGTCCTTCATCTCCTGCAAAAAGGGATATGACGATCTTGCAATAGTAGATCTCGGCTTTGAGCGTGAATACTTCGGTATTGCATTCCGCTCCGGCTCTGACCTCACCCGCAAGGTAGAGGACATCACAGTTGAGCTCTTCAACGACGGAACGATCGCAGAGCTTTCCTCTAAGTATGAGGTTGGCGCGGTAAACAAGGAGGACTACGTTCCCAAGGCAGATGCCTGTGCAGGTAGCTCCGATTATGCAAACGTAATTGCAAAGGGCAAGCTCGTTATCGGTATCACCGACTACAAGCCCATGGATTACCGCGATGACAACGGAAATTGGATCGGCTTTGACGCAGATTACGCTCGCGCAGTATGTGCGAAGCTCGGCGTTACCGCAGAGTTCAAGGAGATCGAGTGGGAGAACAAGCTTATCTCTCTTGCGGCAGGCGAGATCGACTGCATCTGGAACGGCATGACCATTACCGATGCTATCGAGAACGCGGCAGATTGCACCACCGCTTATATGTACAACACTCAGGTTGCCGTTATTCAGAAGAAGAACGCAGACGATTATAAGACTCTTGCTGATTTCGCAGGCTTGTCCATCGCGGCAGAGGGCGGCTCCGCAGGAGAAAAGGTTATTCAGGAAAACGAGTCTCTTAAGGGCGGACTCAAGTCCGTTACCGCTCAGTCCGATGCTATCCTTGAGGTTCTCTCCGGAGCATCCGATGCGGCTATCGTTGACCTCACCTTAGCAAAGGCTCTTATAGATAACTAAACAACCGTTTTACTCGGAGTGCACCCACTCCGAGTAATTCTTGTCAAAAGGAAGCTTATGAAAGATTTTTTAGCTATAACACTTGACCTTCTCGTCGGCTTTGGTGAAACGCTGAACATATTCTTTATGACTCTCGTTTTCGCCATTCCGCTCGGTCTTTTAATCGCCTTTGGCTCGATGTCCAAATTCAAGCCTCTTTCAATGCTTGTGAAGAGCATCGTCTGGATAGTCCGCGGAACACCCCTTATGCTCCAGCTTATCGTGGTCTACTACGGACCGGGACTTATCTTCGGAAATATGCTCTTTGAGCCCGAGTCAGCGGTATATATTACCTTCTCCTTAAATTACGCCTGCTATTTCTCGGAAATATACAGAGGCGGTATACAGTCCATCACCAAGGGACAGTACGAGGCGTGTCAGGTTCTCGGTATGACAAAGTCGGAAACCTTCTTCAAGGTCATTCTCCTTCAGGTCATAAAGCGCATCATTCCACCGATGTCCAACGAGATAATCACGCTCGTTAAGGATACCTCTCTTGCCAGAATAATCACCTATTACGAGCTTATCTACTTTGCTCAAAGATACATAAAGAACGGCGGTCTTCTCTGGCCTCTCTTCTACACGGCGGTATACTATCTCGTATTCACCGCAATTCTCACGCTATTCTTCAGATGGCTTGAGAAGAAGCTTGACTATTTTAAGTCTTAAGGAGGTCTTTAAATGAATATTCTTGAAGTTAAAAATCTCCGTAAAAGCTTTGGAAACACAGAGGTCTTAAAGGGCGTTGACCTTTCGCTCGGAAAGGGCGAGGTGCTCTCAATTATCGGTTCGTCGGGCGGTGGAAAAACCACGCTTCTTCGTTGCCTTAACTTTCTTGAAAAAGCAGACGAGGGCGAGATAACCGTCGGCGGTAAGGTAGCTTTTTCCGCAAAGCGCGGAGAAAAGCCGGTAATTGACAGCGAGGCTCAGCTCTCGTTCGGACTCGTTTTCCAGCAGTTCAATCTCTTCCCTCAGTATAGCGTTATCGACAATCTTATGCTCGCACCAAAGCTCAGGGCAAAGAGAAATAAGGGCAAACCCGGTACCGAAAGCGTTGAGGATATAAAGGCTCGCGCCGAGGCGTTGCTTGAGACCGTAGGACTTTCGGAAAAGGCGGATTTCTATCCTTGTCAGCTTTCCGGCGGTCAGCAGCAGCGCGTTGCTATCGCGAGAGCACTTATGCTCTCCCCCGACATTCTCTGCTTTGACGAGCCGACCTCGGCTCTCGATCCCGAGCTTACCGACGAGGTCCTTAAGGTCATTCGCTCTCTTAAGAGTGCAGACCGTACCATGATAATAGTAACTCACGAAATGGAATTTGCAAAGCACGTTTCCGATAAGATAATCTTTATCGCAGACGGCGTTATCGAGGAGGAAGGAACACCCGAGGAGGTATTCACGAATCCCAAGAGCGAAAAGGCAAAGGCGTTTCTCTCTGTCTCGGCAAGCGCGCCGTAAAAACGCTTAAAGCTTATTTGTAAAAAGAAAGCAAACACCCAATATCACCAAAGCGGCGACCTGCGATAAAGCAGGTCGCCGAATTATGTTTGCCCTCTTTGGCAAATAACGTTTGCCTTTGTCAATGATGTTACGCCCGATGGCGTAATTGGTAGACATCACATCATTCTGACCGTCGGGAGCAGCATCGTTGTGAGCGAAGCGAGTAACGTCGCTTTTGCGTAAGCAAAAACACCACTCCTTTATTGCCAAAAAAGATAACCGCTTTGTGATATAATACGCAAGGCGGTGTTTTTATTTGTTCAAAAAATGCTTATAATTTATTCACGGAATGTAAATGAAGCCTTAATTTCAAATTTACATCATTTGTTTAAAACGCCAAAATTTATTATACAACTCGCCTAAATCGGCTTAAATCACTTTTCAATCTCATTTTCGTATGATAAAATGAAGCCAAGAAGCGAGGGAGAAAAAAGGAGCTCCGAAAACGCTTTATATAGGCCGAGTATGCCGGCTTTTGAAACGCGCCAAACAAATGGATAAG
>JBGVKA010000138.1:0-8030 GCA_045129715.1 Eubacteriales bacterium
CGTTAAACCTATGGCAGTATTTTAAAATATTTGTGCGTTTTGTAAATTCCGTCTTGACTTTGACTATATTTTATTATATAATTAAATAGTACGATTATTCGCAAAAAGACTTTTGCTATTTTATAAATATAAAGGCTTAAATCTAATCGTGTGGGCGGTAATGCGCGCCCAAAGGTAAAAATAAAATGAAAGGAATTCTAAGAGAATGGACGTTTTGTCTTTAGTTATAGGCATCGTCGGCGGTCTCGTAGTAGGTACGGGCCTCGGCGTAGCGGTAAGAAAGATTCTCGCTGAAAAGAAGCTCGGCTCTGCGGAAGAGCAGGCTAAGCATATCATTCAGGATGCTATAAAGAACGCGGAAACAACCAAAAAGGAAGCTATTTTCGCGGCAAAGGACGAGATCTTTCAGATGAAGAAGGAAGCCGATTTCGACGTTAAGGAGCGTCGCAAGGAGGTTTCGAGACTTGAGAGAAGAATCGCGCAGAAGGAGGAAACTCTTGATGCGAAGATCGAGGGACTTGAGAAAAAGGAGGAGGCACTCCAGGAAAAACGCAAGGAGCTTGAAAGCTTGAAGGAGAAGACCGATGCAACCCTTCAGGCGCAGATCGCAAATCTTGAGAGAATTGCAGGTCTTACCAAGGAGGATGCAAAGAGCGAGCTCGTAGCAAGACTCGATTCCGAGATGCAGCACGAGACAGCCCTTAAGATAGCGGAGTACGAGGAGAGATTTAAGGAAGAGGCTGATGCGAAGGCCAAGGATATCCTTTCTCTTGCAGTACAGCGTTGCGCGGCAGACCACGTAAGCGAGATCGCGATCTCCGTAGTTCAAATCCCCGGTGACGAAATGAAGGGTAGAATTATCGGACGCGAGGGTAGAAATATAAGAACCATTGAGAACCTTACCGGAGTTGAGCTTATCATCGACGATACGCCCGACGTTATCACGGTATCCGGCTTCGATCCCGTTCGCCGTGAGGTAGCAAGGCTTGCTCTTGAGAAGCTTATCTCCGACGGAAGAATCCACCCCGCAAGAATTGAGGAAATGGTTGAAAAGGCTCGCCGTGACGTTGATAACGTTATCAAGCAGGCAGGCGAGAAGGCGGTATTCGAGACCGGTGTTCACGGACTTCACCCCGAGCTTATCAAGCTTCTCGGCAGAATGAAGTATCGCACCTCGTACGGTCAGAACGCTCTTCGCCACTCCGTAGAGGTTTCTATGCTCGCAGGAGTTATGGCTGAGGAAATGGGCGTTGACGCCGCTATGGCTAAGAGAGCGGGACTTCTTCACGATATCGGTAAGGCAATTACCGCAGAGGCTGAGGGATCACACGTTCAGCTCGGCGTTGATATTGCTAAGAAGTATCGCGAGAGCAAGGAGATCATTCACTCCATCGAGGCTCACCACAATGACGTTGAGTCTATCACGGCTCTTGATTTCATAATCCAGGCTGCAGACGCACTCAGTGCGGCTCGTCCCGGTGCTCGCCGTGAGGACGTTGAGAATTACATCAAGCGTCTTCAGAAGCTTGAGGAGGTAGCGGGAGACTTTGAGGGAATCGAGAAGACCTTCGCTATCCAGGCAGGCCGTGAGGTAAGAATTATGGTCAAGCCTGAGATCATCAACGACGATAAGATGAAGATACTCGCAAGAGATATCGCAAAGAAGATCGAAAACGAGCTTGATTATCCCGGACAGATCAAGGTCAGCGTTATCAGAGAATCGAGAACGATCGACTACGCTAAATAATTCCGCATCCGCGGATGCAAAAGAGGGTGTCTCAAAGGCGAACGATGAGATGCCCTCTTTAAAGGTTAATACCCCCGTGCCGTGCGTATAAAGTACAGGCACCGAAAAAATATTTTTCGAGCAGAAAAACATAATTTTACGAGGCTTACTCGGTAGAAAAGAGAAAAACGTGAAAATACTCGCAATAGGTGACGTAACGAGTCAAGGCGGCGTTGACCACCTTGAAAAAAATCTTTGGAGCGTGAGGAAAAAGCACGCTATCGATTTTTGTATAGTTAACGGAGAAAACGCATCCTTTATAACCGGCGTTTCAAGAGACGGAGCAGAGATTCTCCTTCGCTCCGGCGCGGACGTTATAACGGGCGGAAACCATACGATGCAGAATTTTTCCGCGATAAAAATGCTTGACGAGATGAAGGAGGTCGTAAGACCTATAAATTACGGAGATACGGCTCCCGGAAGAGGCTATACCGTGATAGATAACGGTAAGGTGCGCGTGCTCGTCATAAACGCTATGGGAAACGTTCATATCGATCCTCAGCTCGACGCGCCGTATTCGTATATCGACTCGGTGCTCAGGCGCGAGAGGGGCGGATACGACGTAGCCGTGCTCGATATTCACGCAGAGGCTACGGGCGAGAAGCTCGCGGTAGCGCATAATTACGACGGAAGAATAAACGTTATATTCGGCACGCATACCCACGTTCCGACGGCGGATATGAAGATACTTCCCGGTGGAACGGGATACGTTACCGACCTCGGTATGTGCGGTGAGAGCGGCGGTATACTCGGTATGGACGTCTCAACGGTCATCTATAAGATGAAGACCAAGATGCCGGGAAAATTCAAGTGTGCCGAGGGTGCGCCCTTTGCCGACGGAGTTATTTTTGAGCTCGATGCGAGCGGTAAGGCGATCTCGGTCGAGAGAATTAAATTTTAAGCTTCTTACGACCGCTTTTGCGGAGGAGACAATATGAAGGAATTGAAATGCGCGGTGCTCGTTATCGGTGCGGGACACGCGGGAATAGAGGCGGCTCTCGCATCTGCGAGAATGGGCGTTGATACGGTCGTTTTCACCACCAACCTCGATGCCGTCGGAAATATGCCCTGCAACCCCTCGATAGGCGGCAGTGCTAAGGGACACCTCGTTTTTGAAATAGACGCTCTCGGCGGTGAAATGGGCGCGGCGGCAGATGCCGTTACCATTCAGTCGCGAACCCTGAATTTAGGAAAGGGCGCGGCGGTCCATTCAAAGAGAACGCAGGCGGACAGAGACGCCTATAAAAGATATATGAAAAGAACCCTTGAAAAAGAGCCTAATTTAAGACTCGTTCAAGGACAGATAGTTGATATAAAGACTGAGGTCAAGGACGAAAAAAAGCGGGTTGTCGGTGCTTATACGAGCCTTGGCGAGCTCTGGGAGGCAAGCCGTGTGATAATTGCCACGGGTACCTTCCTTGAGAGCGAGATCTTCGTGGGAGACAAGGTCTATTCCGCGGGCCCTGACGGTATGATGCCCTCAAACGGACTTTCCGCGGCACTCAGGCGCGAGGGACTTACCCTTCAACGCTTCAAGACGGGAACGCCTGCGAGAGTGCACAGAAGGTCGATAGATCTCTCAAGACTTGAGGAGCAGGTGGGCGAGGATAACGCAACGCCCTTCTCGTCGCGCTCGGACGAGAGTAAGATAACCAACAAGGCTGTCAGCTGTCATATAGTTTACACGAACCTTAACACTCATAAGATCATTCTCGATAACCTCGATAAAAGCGCGATGTATTCGGGAAATATAGTGGGCGCAGGCCCGCGTTACTGTCCGTCGATCGAGACGAAGCTCGTTCGCTTTGCCGATAAGGAGAGGCATCAGCTCTTCGTTGAGCCCTGCGGACTCGATACCGACGAGATGTATATACAAGGCTTCTCGACCTCTATGCCAACGGACGTTCAGTACGAGATGCTGAGGAGTCTTGACGGCTTTGAGAATGCCGAGATAATGAGATACGCTTACGCGATAGAATACGACTGTGCAACGCCTACGGAGATGCTCCCAACGCTTGAATTTAAGGCGGTGGAGGGACTTTACGGCGCAGGACAGTTTAACGGTACCTCGGGCTACGAGGAGGCGGCGGCGCAGGGAATCGTTGCGGGCATAAACGCCGCGCTTGCCGAAAAGGGTGAGGAGCCTATGATACTCCCGCGCTCGTCGTCGTATATAGGCACGCTTATCGACGATCTCGTGACTAAGGGAGCCTCGGAGCCGTACAGAGTTATGACTTCAAGAAGCGAATACCGTTTGATACTCAGGCAGGATAACGCAGAGCTGAGGCTTACCGATATCGGAAGAAGAGTCGGTCTCGTCAGTGACGAGAGATACGAAAAATTCAAGACCAAGCGCGAAATGATAGAGCGCGAGATAGAAAGAATAGAGAAGACCACGCTTCCCCCGAGTGAGAGCGTTAACGCCTTCCTTGAGGCGCACGCCTCATCAAAGATCACCACGGGTGTAAAGCTTGGCGAGCTTCTGCGCCGTCCCGAGCTTGATTACGAAGCCCTTGGCGAGATAGACACGGAGAGGCCTGAACTTTCTCGCGGTGTGCGTGTTTGTGCTGAGATAAGCGTTAAATACGACGGCTATATCAAACGCCAGCTTGCAGAGGTGGAGCGCAATTCAAGGCTTGAATCCAAAAAGCTGCCAAAGGATATCGACTACACCAAAATAGGCGGACTCAGGATCGAGGCAGCGGAAAAGCTTAACGAGATAAGACCGGATAACCTCGGTCAAGCCTCGCGCATCAGCGGTGTTAACCCTGCCGATATCAGCGTGCTTCTGATAAGACTCTTCTGAAGATATTTTGTTTAAAAAACGAAAAAATAAATGCCCCGACGGGAACGCTTGCCTGTCGGGGCACTGTGCTTTATATAAAGCGTGAAAACGATCGGATTGGTAAAAAGTAAACAAGTATTTACAAAAAACGCTTATTTAACGAAAAATACTCTTCCGTCCTTGGTGGTCTTTACGGGAGGGATGGAGTCCTTGGGATAGCCGACGATGAGATTTCCGATGCCCTCGACCTCGCCCTCAACACCGATGGACCTGAGCCAAGCCTTCCACTCCGGCATCTCAAAGACCTCGCGTGCTCTGTGCACCCAGCAGGAGCCGAGACCGAGCTCGTGTGCCGCGAGCATCATATTGCCGAGGGTGAGGCTTCCGTCATAGACGTATGTGTGTGCTTCCTTTCTCGCAAGAACGACGAGAACTGCGGGCGCGTTATAGAAGGGGTCCGAGGAGGCACCCATTACCGAGGCGTTTGCCTGCGCGAGTCTGTCTCTTATTTCCTTGTTGGTCACGGCAACGATAACGGGAGCCTGAAGATTTCTTCCGCTTGCCGCACGGAGTCCCGCATTTATAATAACGTTGATATCGTCATCACTTGGCATTGTATCGGTATAACCCTTGGTGCTTGCTCTTGTGCTTATAGCTTCGATGGTATTCATAGTTTTTCTTCCTTTATGTTTAATATAATAGCGTGCGCGAGACGGTGCTCGGAGGGAGAGTTCGCGACATTTCGGTAAATGTATCACCACATTTATTATACCTTTAAAGCAGTATATATGTCAAGAAAA
This sequence comes from Eubacteriales bacterium, assembly GCA_045129715.1. GTDB lineage: Bacteria > Bacillota > Clostridia > Oscillospirales > CAG-272 > UBA1740. The sequence goes on from JBGVKA010000138.1 coordinate 5,372, forward strand.
TAAAAAAATAAAAAAAATTTCAAAAAACTTAAAAAAATGCTTTTTAGGTATTGACAAACGCAAAAGTATTTGATATAATATACAAGTCAGTATGGGCAATAGCCTATAAGGACGATAAGCGCTGCTATGGCTCAGCTGGTAGAGCACATCCTTGGTAAGGATGAGGTCCCCGGTCCGAATCCGGGTAGCAGCTCCAAACACCCCCGATACTCTTTCGAGTATCGGGGCTTTGGCGTTTTATGGGGATATTTCAAAAAAACGAGTATAAATAAAGGAAAAACGGGAGGGCGCGTATGCTTTATAATAATCTTAGCGGATATTTAAAGACTAAGTACGGAAAAAGACTTAAAAAGATATGCGTTGACGGCGGCTTCAGTTGTCCCAACCGTGACGGTAAGGTCGGCTTTGGCGGTTGCATCTTCTGTAGTGAAAGAGGCTCGGGAGAGCATATACGGTGCGGCTTATCGATAAAAGAGCAGGTCGAGGCAGGACTCAGAGGAGCATCGGCGGACGACGGCTTTATAGTTTATTTCCAGAATTTCACCAATACCTACGCGGACGTAGGTACTCTTAAAAAAAGATACGACGAGGCTCTTTTTGACGAAAGAATAAGGATCCTCGCCATAGGCACGCGCCCCGACTGTATAACGGAGGAGATAGCGGAGCTTATAGCGTCGTACAAGGATCGCGTTGACGTATGGGTGGAGCTCGGTCTTCAAACGGCAAGCAACGAGACCGCGCTCGTTATAAACCGAGGCTACGAAACCGACGTATACGTTTCGGCTATGAAGACTCTTAAGGCGCATAAAATCGACACGGTAACCCACTTGATGATAGGCTTACCGGGTGAGAGTGAGGCGGAGCTTAAGGAGAGTGTGGCACTGATAAACCGAGTCGAGCCCTTCGGAATAAAGATACATTCCGTGTACGTTGCCGAGGGAACGAGGCTTGCCAAAATGTACCGCGACGGTGAATATACCACCATCGAAAGAGGGGATTATACCGACAGAGTCGTCTACGCTCTGACGCATATATCTCCAAGTGTGGTCGTTCACAGAATAACGGGAGATTGTCCGAGGAATATGCTCGTCGCACCCGAATGGAATTTAGACAAGAACGGAGTTATAGCGGAAATTAACGCAAAAATGAAAATCTTAGTTGTCAAACAAGGCGAGTTTTACGAAAAATAAAGAGAATAATGTCATAAATCAAGAGCAGATGTATAGCCTTTGTGCCGTACACCTGCTCTTTTTGCCGTCGCCCGTAATGGCGTTTGGGAATGGCTTGCGGTCGCGCTTGTCCGATCAGGAAAAATATCCGTAGGGGAGGATATCATCCTCCCGAAATGTTAGCGGATATCTAAGGCAATCGGGAGGCTAATAGCCTCCCCTACGAACGATAATATAGCAGCGCAGCGTAGGAGAATACCATCCTCCCTACAAAAGCAAAATAAAACAAAATGATCGGGAGGCTGATAGCCTCCCCTACGGGTGTGGTGCAACCATTCAATCCAAAGCGCAAAACAACGCCTATCCTCCCGCAAAACACAGAAAGCCGAAGCAACGAAAAAATCCTTTCCGTAGGGGAGGATATCATCCTCCCGAAATGTTAGCGGATATCTAAGGCAATCGGGAGGCTATTAGCCTCCCCTACGAATAATAATACCGCAAAATAACGCAACATGACACCTCTCTGGGTGCGTGAGACGTCTTCGCGCCTTACGAACCCGAACGTTCGATCAGGAAAAATATCCGTAGGGGAGGATATCATCCTCCCGAAATGTTAGCGGATATCTAAGGCAATCGGGAGGCTGATAGCCTCCCCTACGAACGATAATATCGCAGCACAACGTAGGAGAATACCATCCTCCCGAAACCTTGGTATCTGTTTGTAATAGGCGGGAGGCTAATAGCCTCCCCTACGGGCGTGTGTTATTTTATGCTCGGCAAAGCGTTCTTGTACTATCAGGAAAAATAATAGAACAGGAGCGTTACCGAGGCAACGGCGGCGTTTAAAAGGACGAGAAGTCTTACCGCCGAGGGATGAGAGATGCCCTTTTCGAGAAGCGCGTGGTGAAGGTGCCCCTTGTCTGCGGAAAAGGGACTTTTTCCGTTTAAAAGACGGCGGATGACCGAGAGCGTGGTGTCGAGCGCGGGTATCACGAGGAAGAGAGTCGTCTCAAGGCTATACGCATTCTCACTCGCGCACCCGAGAGAAAGGATCGCGATGGCAAAGCCGAGAAGCTGAGAGCCCGAGTCACCCATAAAGGTCTTTGCACGGTATCTGTTGTACGGAATAAAGCCGATGACCGCCGAGCCTAAAACGAGAGCGCAAAAGGCAGGGTAGGTGCTTCCGTTCATAAGACCGAAAAGGGAGAGCGAGATAAGAGAGGTGACCGATAGCCCTGCCGCAAGACCGTCAAGACCGTCTGAAAAATTGACCGCGTTTGCGGTGAAAAGCATCTTGAAGAGCGCGATCAAAAATCCGAGCGCGGCACCGAGGGGAAGCTTGAAAAGTCCGAAAAACGAGAAGCTCTCAGGCGCACCGATAAAGCTTAAGGCAACCGCAGAGGCTGCCGCCTGCGTTATTATTTTCACTCGCGGAGATACGGAAAAAACGTCGTCAAGAAATCCGCCCGCGACCAATATCGCGCCTCCCG
>JBGVKA010000139.1:0-4591 GCA_045129715.1 Eubacteriales bacterium
GTGCGTTTATTATATCATATTTTTACGGATATTTCAATCGTTTGCTTGACATATCGCCATCCGCGCGGTATAATATTTACGTTGAATATTTGTCACCGGAGGCTGTGTACCGTAGTACCGTAATGCCGGATTAGGTGTCCAAGTGAGCTTGGGTTATTGCATTTGCAAAGCCCGAGCTCTATTTTTATTTTCGGAGGTAATTATTAAAAATACGAAGGTTACTCTTGTGACGCTTAAGGCTTATGACCGTGAGCAATTTATTCTTGACAATCACTTTTTTATTTTTTATTCTTTTAGCTCAAAATATTGACTTTTCCGTCCGTTTTTGTTACAATAAAGAATTAGAGAACAATTTAATAAACAAGGAGAGTATTATGGCTAAAAATTTGGTCTATGACATTCACGACAAGCCGAAGTTCAGCAATATGCTGATTTTCGCGTTCCAGCAGCTTTTGGCGATCCTCGCGGCAACCATTGCGGTTCCCACCATCATCGGACTTCCGACTCAGATCCCCTCGGCGATCTTCGGAGCAGGTGTCGGAACACTTATCTATCAGGTATTCACTCGCTTTAAGAGTCCCGTGTTCCTTGGAAGCTCGTTTGCATTCCTGAGCTCGCTTTCCGTTGCGATAGCGTACGGCTATTGCGGTATCATTCTCGGCTCGGTAGTTGCCGGTATGGTATACGTGGTAATCGCTTTGATCATTCATTTCGTAGGCACGGCGTGGATAACCAAGCTTATGCCTCCCATCATCATAGGCCCCACGGTAACTCTTATCGGTCTTTCTCTTGCGGTTAACGCAATGGGAGACATCGTTAAGGCAAACAGCTCCGTTATATACGGTAATTACAATCTCGTAGCACTCGTGTGCGGTCTTGCGGCATTCTTCACGATCATTATCTCTTCCACGCAGAAAAAGTATAAGATGCCCCGTCTTATTCCGTTCATTCTCGGTATCGGAGCAGGCTATGCGTGTGCATCCGTGTTCACCGCCATAGGTACTCTTTGTGATATTGATTATCTTATGATAATCAACTGGGATCCCATCGTAAACAATTTCGTAAATGCAGACGGAAGCTTCAGAGGTATCAGTGCGTTCCTCTCGTTCCCCGATTTTGCTCTCGTTGAGGCAATCAAGGAGCTCGTCAGTGGTGAGCTTTCCGCGGAAATTCTTGCGGCAAACGGTGAGGCAACCCTTCTCAACCTCGGCGGTATAGCAGAGGTCGTTATAGCATTCCTTCCCGTTGCGCTCGTAGTATTTGCAGAGCATATCGCGGACCATAAGAACCTTTCCTCTATCGTAGAGAAGGATCTTATCGAGGATCCCGGTCTTGAGAGAACTCTTCTCGGAGACGGTGTAGGCTCTATCGCAGGTACCGTTTTCGGCGTATGCCCCAACACCACCTACGGTGAGAGTGTAGGCTGCGTTGCCATCACCCGTAACGCATCGGTATGCACGATAACCACCACTGCAATAATGGCTATGGTGCTTTCCTTCTTCAGCCCCATTATGACTCTTCTTCAGTCCATTCCTTCCTGCGTAATGGGTGGCGTTTGCCTTACTCTTTACGGCTTTATCGCAATTTCGGGACTTAAGATGTTCAAGGATATCGACCTTAACAATGATAAGAACCTCTTCGTCGTAGCGGCAATTCTTATTTCCGGTATCGGCGGACTTACCATTCAGATCCCTTATGCATTGGCTGCAAACGGTGCGGTAAGCAAGACCATTCAGGTGACCGCTATTGCAACCGCTCTTATTCTCGGTATCGTGACCAACTACGTTCTTACCAAGGTAGAGAACGGTAAGCTTGGCAGATCGGCTGACGAAAACGAAGAAAACGAAGAAAACGAAACGGAGGAATAATCAATGAAAAATTATGATAACGTAGTAATATTCGACCATCCGCTTATCAAGCATAAGATCGCGATTCTCCGCGATGAAAAAACGAGCATGAAGGAATTCCGCGAGCTCGTTGAGGAGATAACCACCCTTATGACCTTCGAGAGCCTTAAGGATGACGTTCCCACAGTGGAGCGCGAGGTAAAAACTCCCCTTGAGACCTGCACGCAGACCTTTGTTAAGGATAACGCCATCGTGATCGTTCCCATCCTCCGCGCAGGACTCGGTATGGTAAACGGCGTTCACGTTCTTTTCCCCTCGGCAAGAGTAGGACACATCGGAATGTATCGTGACGAGGAGACTCTTATTCCTCAGTCGTACTACTGCAAGCTTCCCAAGGGCATTGAGGACAAGCTCGTTCTCGTTGTAGATCCCATGCTCGCAACGGGCGGAAGTGCTTGCGACGCTATCGACCTTCTTAAGAAGGAATACGGCTGTACGCATATCAAGTTTATGGCTATCATCGGTGCTCCCGAGGGAGTTTCCAGAGTGGCGGAGGCTCACCCCGACGTAAAGATATACGTTTCCACTCTCGATAGATGCCTTAACGAGAACGGATATATCCTTCCCGGTCTCGGTGATGCAGGAGACAGACTTTTCGGTACTAAGTAATTTTATAAGAATAAAAGCAAAAAGACGAGGAGAACGCAAATTCGCGTTCTCCTCGTTTAAGTTATATAAACGGTCTTCTGTCAAGGACGAGGCGCAGCGGTTTTTCGGTAATTATCATACCGGGCAGTGCCGATTGAAGCTCCGCAAGAGCACATACCGAGCCGAAAAGCAAATGCAGATCGTTAAATCCGTCGTGAGTCTCGTAGTCGAGAGAAGAGAGATATTCGATATATTTTTCCGCAAAGTCCTCAAGAAGAGCCACGACCTCGCCGTGTCTGTGCGGAGTCTTGCGCGAGGCTCTCGTGAGGCAATAAACGAGATCGACCTCGATAAAGTTTATGCCCCTGCCGAAATTTTTGGGAAGTCCGCCGCCGTAATACATATCAATGCACGAATCGATTATTTTCTCGGGGTATCTTAAGGGAGCCTTCGCGTATTCGTGATTGAAAATATAGTGGAATCCGCCCGCCATATAGGAATATGCGGCGTCGGGATTTGCTCTTCCGTTTGGATATCTCTTTTCGGTGATAGGAGCGCGCTCGGTGTATTCCGCTTTCCAGAATCCTGTTTTTTCGCTCGCGTTATTCCAAAACCACTCGAAATAGTCGTTGCTGAAATCCTCGGTTATCTCGCCGGAGTTAACGAATGCCGCGTAAATGCCCGCACCCTGATGAGATTGGGGCCAGGGATCGTTCCAGTTAAGACCGTCAAGAAGGGAATAGAGCCCCTCTCTCGTCTTATATTTCTCAAGTCCCGAAAGCTTATATTTCGGCTTTTCATCGAAAAGCTGAAGCGCGCCGAGACAGTGCGCGGTGGTATGTATCGTGTGGTGAGTAGCCTCTTTAAAAAGTCCCGTTTCGCTATCCTGCAGAGAAAGAAGTGCGTTTATACGCGCCTCTCTCACGCTCTTTTCACAGTCGAAATCGTTTACGGTATAGAGGATGTTGACGGCGTCAGCGCATCCGTACTCGTTTATACCGAGCTCGCGGTCACCCTTCTCGTTTTGCCAAAGCCAGCGGCAGTAGGCACCGCTCACCGAAAGCTCGTGGCGTTTTACCGTTTCTTTTACCGCCTTGATTATCTGGCGTGCATCGAGTCTTTTCATATTATTTTACCGTAACCTTAAGATCCTTAAAGTTTTCGGGAACGAGCGTGGGAATGCACTCCGCACCGTTCATAGCCTTAATATTTGACATAGTGAGAGTCTTAGGCGTGATATAGCGGTAGGGAAGACCTTCCTTCGCGCCGTCGCACTTGTCAAGCACCGCAAAAACGGTGTTTTCAGCGGTCTTGCCCTCACCCGTGTAAAGAGTAAATCCGTCGATCGTTACGTTATTCGCCATCATACACTCAAAGCCGTAGTTGTGATCGCCGAGGTTCTTCTCACCGATGATAACGTATGCCTTAGGGGAATCGGGGCTAACGTGCCACTCGCAGTTCCTTACCGTGATATCTCCGTCCCAGATAGAGCCGTAGTCACGGCGAAGGCTTATGAACTCGGTTATTCCCGAGTAGAGCTTAACGTTCTCAACGATGCACTCGCCGTGTCCGATAAGCTGAATGTGTTGGTGACCGAGCGTGGAGTTGGTTATATAAGCGTTTGTAACGCCCTGGTGTGCGTCAAAGCGCGAAAATACGCATCTGTCAACGTAAAGATTCTTGCAGAAATTAGAGGTATAAACGCCCCAATAGCGTGAATCCGTAATATCGATGCTCTGCTTAACGTTTTGACATCTGACGTCGATGGACGACCAAAAGCTGAGATCGTAAGAGCCCATGGGAACGTCCTTGCCCTTTTCTCCGCGGCTCTCGGTGTAGTAGATAAATCTCGGAGTAACGATAGAGTCCTTGATCGTTACGTCATATGACATTTCGCTTCTTATAAAGCCGTGATACGGAGCACCGTGATCGCCTTCGTTTTCGACGTAGTGCTCGTAGTCGCATACGGTAACGTGAGAACGCTTTATAAGAAATCCTCTCTGATGATAGCGGTAGAAGGAGGGCTCCTCGTTTGCAACGGTCGTGAAGATACCGCCTCTTACGGTGATGGGCTTATCCTCACAGCTTCTTGCAAC
>JBGVKA010000140.1:0-2170 GCA_045129715.1 Eubacteriales bacterium
CGAAAAACGGAAGCGTTGCTATGGTCGGTGACGGTGTGAACGATTCCGTCGCCTTGACAGAGGCGGAGGTCGGTATCGCAATAGGAAAGGGTGCTGACGTTGCTATAGATTCCGCAGACGTCGTTTTGACAGCAGGAAGCCTTAAGGGTGTGGCTTCGGCAATAAGGCTCGGCAGAAGAGTGTTGCTTAACGTATACGAAAATTTATTCTGGGCGTTCTCTTATAACCTCATAGGAATACCTCTTGCCGCAGGAGCCCTTACAGGTCTTTTAGGCTGGTCACTGACACCTATGTTCGGAGCGGCGGCAATGAGTGTATCGAGCTTCATCGTCGTAGTGAACGCATTGAGACTCAACCTCTATAACCCAACCAAAACCCCTAAAAATGTAAACCAAGATTATCAAAATACGGTTTATAACGTAAAAAACACAGAAATTGAAAGGAATAACGAAATGAATATTACGATCAAGATCAACGGAATGATGTGTCCGCATTGCTCGGGCAGAGTAAAAAAGCTTCTTGAGGAGTCACCGCTCGTCGTAGCGGCAGACGTTTCCCACGAGAGAGGCGATGCCGTAGTAGTTTTGGCAAAGGCAGAGGATGACGCTACCGTTTCTGCTCTCAAAGAGATCATAAACGCAGCAGGCTACGAAACGCCCTGATAAAAAGAGAGCGTAACTCATACCGCGATAAGATAAAAGCTCCCCTGTGCGTGTCTCGGATTTATGCTATAGCGCGGTGCACTTCTTAACACGGGTATACGTAAAAAGCGGAATGATGCCATACTCATTCCGCTCCGAAAATATAATTGAATACGTCCTGTCCTGAGTCGATCGCGTAGATCTCAAGCTCGGGGCAGGCTTTTTTTATTCGTTTTTTGAGAATTTCAAGCTCGCCCTCGTCGGTGATGCGCCCCTTGTATACGGTGAGCATGGATTTTCCGCTCGCGAGCCGTTTGATCAGCTTCAAGGCGCATTCGTTAACGCTTTTTGATCTTGCCATAAGAGTGTTGTCGGAGTATCCCAAGGCATCGCCCTTTTTTATCCGCACACCGTCGCACCGCGTATCCTTTGCCGCGGTGAAAACGAATCCCGAGGCAGTGTTGCTCACCGCACCCCACACGCGAGCCTTGATCTCGGATACGCTTTCACACTCGGTGTCCGTGACCGATAAAGCCGAGTATCCCTCCGCTATATTTTTCGTTTTTATAACGTGGATATCGATTTCATCCGTCATTTTTGCCGCTTGCTCGGCGGCAAGAATAAAGTTCTTATTGTTTGGAAAAACGAATACGCTTAGAGTTCCGATGCGCCTTGCACACTCAAGAAAATCGTGCGCGCTCGGTCCCTGCTTTTCCGTAACGTTTATGACCTCGTCGGCACCGAGCGAAGAAAATGCGCTTGCTATTCCGTCACCGTTTGCCACCGCAATTATCCCGTATCTTTTTTTATCGCTTTTCTTCGTCTCACCTTCGGAAGCTTGACTTATAGATGGTTCTGTAAACAAAGATTTACTTTTGCTATTGTTTTTTGCGTTTTCGAATTGGATATTGCTATGCTGAAAGGACATGTTTTCGATCTTAACGCTTATAAATTCGCCAAAGTTGAGCATAAAGGAAAGAACCTTATCTGGTGTCATAGTGTGAACGTGGATCTTGATCACGCTCCCCGATCTCACCACGGCAACAGAGTCTCCGATCGAGGTGAGAAAGCGTCGAACGAATGCGGCATCGATGCTATCCGTGTCACATTTTGCGCGAGTCAGCTGAACCAAAAGCTCCGTGCAATACGCATATTGCATAATGCTGTTTCCATCAAAGGGAGCCGTGACGCTCACGCTTTCCGAGACGGTGCTTTCCGTTTCGGTTTCCTTCGGAACGGTTGCGGTGAATGAGAGTCCATCTCGCTCCCGTGTCTTCTCTTCGGTCTGCACTCCGCCCTCCGACCTTAGCGCGCGCTTGAATCCGTCTAAAAGATAGAATAGCCCGGCACCTCCGCTATCCACCACGCCTGCATCCTTAAGGGCAGGGAGCAGATCGGGCGTTCTTTCAAGAGAAGCGCGAAGCTCCTTGACAAGATCCGCAAAAAAGCTTTTTACGGTCGTTTTCGGATTTATCTTCGAGACCGCGTACGCTACCGACTCTCGCGCTACCGTCAAAATGGTTCCCTCG
>JBGVKA010000141.1:0-3325 GCA_045129715.1 Eubacteriales bacterium
ATCCCTTCGTTCTCTTCAAGAACGGTGAATTCTATGCGGCTTACGGAAATTGGAACGAGATTCTCGATAAGGGCGCGCAGATATTCATCACCGATCCTGCAGGGTCCAAAAAGGCAACTCTTCTTTTAAGACGTGATTACAATACCACCGAGCAGGGCGCAAGCTCTCAGGGACTTTTCACGATTGAGGGACATATTGATTTTGACCTTGGCGGATATACCGTTACAAGAGGTGAGTATCATCTCTTCCAGGTAATGGCTAAAAAGGAAAGCGCAAAGGCAACGTTAACCTCGTTTAACGTATATAACGGTACTATTCTTACGGCAAAGAGCGTTCCGATAGCTATCAATACCAACACCGCGGCGAAGGCTGACGACCACTTCACCTTCACGTTCACAGGCGTGACCTTTGGTTATGCCGACGGCTCGGCATCGGCGGCTCTCGTTATGGATACGTACGCTAACGGCACCTACGACACCAAGCTCAGTATAACCTTCAACGGTTGCACCTTCGATACCAAGACGAATATGCCCGCCAATAAGAACGTTTGCATCTTCGATGCCGAGGAGAATGAGGGCTCACTCAAGAGTGCCGATATCACCGTTAACGGCGGTAAGGTCATTATAGGAGATAGCACGAAGGTGACCTTCGCAAAGCTCGGAGGCAGTGATAAGCTCTTCTTCGGAAAGGGAGAAAACGGAGCGTATCCGACGTTCAATCTTGAGTCAAGCACCGCTCCCACCGATATTTACAGCACCAAGGACGGTGAGTATCTCAGATTCAGCGCAGGCACCCCCGAAGCCAACGGAACCTATACCTATACTCTTTCCGTTGCAAACGTAGAGACCACCAAGGACTACGGAGTTATCGACAATACTCTTTATCCTGCATCTCAGTATCCCTTCGCGCTCTTCCAGAAGCAGTCCGACGGAACTTATATTTTTAAGAATGCGTATAAGACCTATTACGATTTCCTTCTTGATCTTTGCATTGATCCCGTGAGCGTTGAATCGGTGCTTTACTTAAGAGCCGATTATACGATATCCACCGCATCCGGTGATATAAAATCGGTCACCTATAACGGTAAAACGTATAACAATATAGACAGATATTTCTACTATCTTAAGGCTCCTCTTACGATAGATCTTAACGGAAAGACTCTCACAAAAGATAACCTTCACAGCCTTCAGATGATGGGTAACGGAACGAGCGTGACCATCACCGTTAAAAACGGAACGCTTCACACCGCTGCCGGAACTATGATACCCTTCAATAATACCGGAACAAAGACCGAGACCACGGTTCTTAATTTCGAGGGTGTGACATTCACCACGGCGAACGTTCAGTATCCCTTCATCGATTCTTACACGGGCGGAAGTGCGGACACCACCACGACCGCTTACGTAACCTTCACCGATTGCGTTATCGATATCAGCAATCTCGACAGAGCCTCAGGCTCTAAGGCAACGCTCTTCGATCTTAATGATGATAAGAATTGGATAAACATCCACGTGACCTTCATCGGCGGTAAATTCATCACGGGTGCAAAGGGCTTCACTAACGTTAATCTCTTTAGCGCGAACGGTGAAAACGACTCCTTTACCTTTGGTAAAAACGCTGACGGTAAGTATACCGAGTTCTCGGTTAAGAAGGGACTTGCGGCTCCGAGCTATAGCTTCGTTTCAAATAACGGCACAGAGCTTAAGCTCTTCGCTGATTTCTCCGTGCTCACAAGCGCAACCGCAGAAACGACTCACAACACCTATTTCCTTGACGAGACGGTAAAGATCTCCGAGTACGATAATCTTCCCAAATCTCTCACGGGATACACCTTCCTCGTATTTGACAGTGCAAAAACTGCCTTCGTAGGATACAATACCTGGTATGATATCTGGCAGAATATCTGGACTCTCAGAAATGCGGATACTATCATAGTTCTTATGCTGAAGGACTACGATACCGATAATTGCGCAGGCAGCTCGCAGGACGTATTCGCGGCTAAAAATATGATCGTTGACCTTAACGGTCACACCCTTACCCGCGGCAGCAAGCACGTGTTCCAGCTCTACGAAAAGGGAACTAACGCTACCTATACTCCCAATATCACCGTTAAGAACGGAACTATTTGCTCGAAGAAGGATTACGGTACGCTTATGTACTTCAATAGCTCCGCTTCTGCGAAAAACGTTAGCTTGAGCTTTAACTTCACGTTTGAGGGCGTAACCTTCACCGCAACCGACACCTACACGGGACGCCTCGTTGCAGAGACTCACGCGACAAACGGTGTGAACGGTATCAGCGCAACGCTCACCTTCAACGGATGCGATTTTATCGTTAAGAATAAGGTCGACGCCGTTTTCACTCTCAACGATACGAACGGTAAATATTCCATAGACGTTACTATAAACGGCGGTAGCATTACCTTTGAAAAGAGTGCTCCCATTGCAAAGCTTGGCGAGAACGATAGCCTTACCTTCGGCAAGCTTAACGGTGCCTATACAACGGTTAACGTTAAGAGCGGAGTTGATGCCGCAAACGGTGCTTATGCAACCACCGAAGGCGTTGACTGTGTATTCGTGAAGATCTCCGAAAACGACGGATATGTAAACTATAGTTTGTATCCTGAGGTTATGGCGGGCTATAAGATCAAGACGAGCATCACTCTCTGGTCCAATTTCGTATACAATATCTACGTTCCCAAGGCTAACTTCAATTCCGCGATGGTAAACGGCAATATCGCAGAGTATACCGAGGTAGAGGTAGGAGGCGTTTGGTACTATCTCATTAAGGTAGACCTCCCCGCAGGCGAGACTCTCCGTGATATCGCACTCACCGTAACTCTTAACAGCGGTAACACCACCGTTGATGCAAGCTGGACTCTTAACGTATATAACTACACCAAGTCCGTTCTTGCAGGTGAGTATGACGAGACCACCAAGACTCTTATGAAGGATATGCTCGTATACGCTTCCGCAGCTCACACCTACTTCAAGAACACCGAGACCGTAGCAGAGAAGCTTGCAGAGATCAAGACTCTTCTCGGAGACTACAGTGCGGCTCTTCCCGAGGGCGAGGCTAAGGCTCCCGCAGATAAGACCTACTTCACCGACGTTGCAGTATATCTCGGCGAGGTACCCTCGTTCAGATTCTATCTTGCAAGCGGCTACACCGCATCAGATTTCACCTTCAAGGTAGGCAACAGAACGGTAGAAGCTATCGCAGGCGAGGGATACGTTGAGATCGTAATGTACGCATATATGATGCTTGACGACGTGACCTTCACCGTTAAGGGAACAAACGTTGCAGAAACCTATAACCTCTACTC
>JBGVKA010000142.1:0-3613 GCA_045129715.1 Eubacteriales bacterium
AAGTTAGAAGAATACATACATTACTACAACACCGAAAGAATTTCTCTTAAACTAAAAGGAATGAGCCCAGTGCAATACCGAGCTCATTCGCAACAAACTTAACATTTAATTTTTGTCTAAACTTTTGGGTTCACTTCATAATCCTTCTATTCTTGCTCTTGTTTTTATCTTTTGTCGATATGTCAACTCCGTTGACTCGATATGTTCTCGCTACGCTGCGAACCCCCAAAGCTCATTCTTCGCTTCGGGGAACCCCAGCCGCTCGAACTCGATATATTGCCGCTGCGCGTCAATTCGATATGAGATAAATCCCTTTCGCTTTTGACATATCTCGCCTTCGGCGAGGAATGCAAAAGCATATCGAGCCGAAGGCAGATCGAGTTGCGCCAGCAACATATCGAAAATTCCGTAAGGGATTTATCTCGATGCGTGTTCTCCGTTAAGGATAACACGCTAAGGCGGAACGTTTTTTTGAAGACTTTACCCCGCGTAGCAAATTCTCCGCTGCTTCATCCTCGTGATGTTCGTCTTTTTTTGATGCTCCTGCTCCGAACCGACTCCCGATGATTTCAATATTTTGCATCTTTTCTTTTTTCTGTTGACTTTTCCTTAGCGTTATGCTAAAATCTACAATAAGCGCGTTTGACGGCTTCATTGACGCACCGCTAACAAATATTATAAAGAGGACTTTAGTATGAAACTCAGAGCACCTGCTATTCCGCTTATTACCGTTGATCCTTATTTTTCGGTATGGTCACCCTACGAAATCATTAACCACAGAGAGCCGCAGCACTGGACAAGATCGAATAACGATATCGCAGGCCGCGTTTTGATAGACGGCGAGGAATATTCCTTCCTCGGATATAACAGAAACATCAAGAAGATAACTCAGGTTTCTCTCGATATAACCGCACTTTCCACCAAGGTAGTTTTCGAAAACGAAAAAATAAAGCTTTTCGTTACCTTTACCACCCCTACCCTTCCCGACGATTACATGCTTCTCACCCGTCCCGTTTCGTATATGAGCGTAAGATACGAGAAGAAGGATGCTTCCGTTAATAACGTTGCCTTTAAGGTTATGGTAGGAGACTCTCTCTGCCTTGACAAGAGAAAGGCGGCTCCCGTTGTTATCGAAGAAAAGAAATTCGGCGGCATCAGTGCGGCATCGATCGGTAACGAGACTCAGAATCCGCTTAACAAATGCGGTGACGATATTCGTATCGACTGGGGCTACGTTTATCTCGCAGTAGTAGGTGACGCCCGCTTCTCGACTCACGATTTCAGAACTAAGTTTGCAGTTCTTGAAGCCGACGCAGAGCCCTCCGTTGAAAAGCTCTTTATGTTTGCATACGACGATCTCGGTGCGTCCATCAACTATTTCGGCAAGAAGCTCTGCTCCTTCTGGAACAAGGACGGTATGACGATCGAGGAGGCTATCACCGCGGCTGCCGCAGATTACGAGACCGTTATTAAGAGATGCGACGAATTCTCCGCTGATATGTACGAAAAGGCTTACGCCGCAGGCGGTGAAAAGTACGCCGAGCTTCTCTCATTGGCATACAGACAGGTTATCGCGGCTCACAAGCTCGCGGTAGACGATAACGGTGATATTCTTTACATCTCCAAGGAATGCTTCTCCAACGGTTGCGCCGCAACGGTTGACGTTTCCTACCCCTCTATCCCTCTTTACCTTTATTATAATACCGAGCTCATCAAGGGTATGCTTCGTCCTATTTACAAGTTTGCCGCTTCTGATGCTTGGAAATACGACTACGCTCCCCACGATGCAGGTCGTTATCCCCTCGTTACCGGTCAGGTATACGGTCTCAACAAAGAGACTGGCGAGCTTAAGCACCATATGCAGATGCCCGTCGAGGAATGCGGTAATATGATAATCATGGAAACCAACGTTGCAATAGCTGACGGAAACGCAGATTTCGCAAAGGCGCATTTCGATACTCTCAAATCCTGGTGCGAATACCTTATCAAGTACGGTGACGATCCCGAAAATCAGCTTTGCACGGACGATTTCGCAGGTCACCTCGCTCACAACTGCAACCTTTCTCTTAAGGCTATTATGGGTATTGCAGGTATGTCGATACTCTCCGATATGCTCGGAGAAAAGGAAGAGAGCGAGAAATATCTTGCTATCGCAAAGGAAAAGGCACAGAGCTGGTGCGAGCGCGCTGAAAATGATGACGGCTCGTACAGACTCACCTTCGACAAGGAAGGCACCTTCTCTATGAAATACAATATGGTTTGGGATAAGATCTGGGGCACCGGTATCTTTGACGAGAAGGTCTTCAAGAAGGAGATTGCATCTAACATCACCAAGATAAACAAATACGGTATGCCGCTTGACTCAAGATGCGATCAGACAAAGTCTGACTGGCTCGTTTGGACGGCTACCATGGCAAAGACTCAGAGTGATTTCAAGAAATTCATCACTCCCCTTTGGAGATTCTACAACGATACTCCCGACAGAGTTGCTATGACAGACTGGTACGACACCGTTTCCGGCACGCAGATCGGCTTTATCCACAGAACCGTTCAGGGCGGTCTTTACATCAAGATGCTCGACGAATCCAAGAAGCTTAAGCTTAACAAGTAATAAAAAGGGCAAGGAAAGAGGAAAAAATTCTTCTATCCTTGCTCTTCTTTCGTTTTGTCGAGACGTTTGTGCTTCGCTCCGGTCCGATATGGATCACAAATAAAATCGGGTTTTATATAGGAAAATTACTTATTTTCTTCTATCTTCGTTGCAAGAGACGCCTTGGGAACGTATCCGACGGAGACGTCAACAAAGGTGTTGTTTTTAACGAAGGCTACCATAGGTATGCTCTCTACGTTGAACATTCTTGCGATCTCGGGATCGTTATCAACGTTTACCTTGCAGAATTTAACGTCGGGATACTCACCGCAAAGCTCCTCAAGCACGGGAGCAAGCATACGGCAGGGGCCGCACCAATCCGCGTAAAGATCTATTACGCAAAGCTTATCCGATCTCTCTATTTCTTCCGTAAAATTGTTTTTAGTAATTACAAGCATTTTATTTCTCCTTTTCCTTATATCTTGTAATTCTATATTACCACCTTTTTTTGAAAAATTCCATACTTTTTTAGTTTTTTTACAATTTCATAAAGATTTTTTAAGGAATACGGTGTATACTTATACTAAAATAAACCAATGAGGTACTAAAATGAACGGATTCAGAAGGCAAATAGAGGTAGACGTGCACGACGTTGATTTCAACGGAGTTTGCAGAGTTTCCTCTCTGATGAGATATATTCAATCGACCGCACAGCAGCAGCTCACCGAAAACGGTATGTCCTACGATCAGCTAAGGGATATGAACAGAGCGTTTGTAATAAGCAAGATCAGGCTTGAATTCAACGCTCCCGTTTATACCTACGACAGACTTGAGGCGGAGACCTTCCCTTGCGTGAGCCGCGGATACAGCTTTATAAGATGCTATGCGCTCTACAAAAACGGTGAACCCATCGGAAGAGCGATATCGGTTTGGGCACTTATCGATACGGAAAAGCGCGCGCTCGTTAAGGTTGGTGATTTTGATCTCAATCTTTCGACGCACGAGCCTTGGGATATGCCTCTC
>JBGVKA010000143.1:0-14730 GCA_045129715.1 Eubacteriales bacterium
ATGGGCTCAAGATACGGCGGACTTAAGCAGATAGACGCCGTTGACGAATACGGACATATAATCATAGACTATTCGATCTATGACGCGTACCGTGCAGGCTTCCGCGATATGACCTTTATCATCAAGCGTGAGATCGAAGAGGACTTCAAGAGCATCGTAGAGCCTCACCTTCGCGGAAAGAACGTGAACGTAAAGTACGTATATCAAGAGATAGATAAGATACCCGAGGGCTTCTCGGTTCCCGACGGAAGACGTAAGCCTTGGGGCACGGGACACGCAATAGCGTGCTGTCTCGGTGTAGTAAACGCCCCCTTTGCCGTTATCAACGCAGACGATTATTACGGCAGAAACGCCTTCTTTGAGATATATGACTTTTTGAAGAACACCGCCGATACCGATAAATACCATTACGCAATGGTAAGCTATGAGATACAAAACACGGTCACCGAGCAGGGAACCGTAAGCCGCGGCGTTTGCGAGGCGGACGAAAACGGATATTTAAGATCGATAGTGGAGCGCACAAAAATAGGCGTTGAGAACGGAGAGATCTACTACGTAGATGCGGACGAGAAGTATATTCTTCCCAAAAGAACTCCCGTCTCGATGAACCTCTTCGGATTTACCGAGTCGTATATCCGCGAGTGCTCCGAGCGTTTCCCGAAATTCCTTGCGGAAAACCTTCCCAAGAACCCCGAAAAGTGTGAATTTTATATGCCCTCCGTCGTTGCGGATCTTCTTGCAGAGGGAAAGGCAGACGTAAAGATGATCCCCGGCTCTGATAAGTGGTACGGAGTTACATACAAGGAGGATAAGGACGAGGTAGTCCGCGCCTTCCGTGAATTTCAGGATGCAGGAATCTATCCTGAGGATTTCTGATAAAGCACGCGAAATTAATTTTAAAACCAATTTTAAATTCGTATAAAAACAAGGTAAGGAGAATAAAAAAATGCGTTTTTCATCTACAACAGAGTATCTTGCTAAGATCTACGGTGAGGAAAAAACCGTACAAATGCTCATCGATGCGGGATATACCGCGATAGATTTTTCAATGTTCAACACCAAGGCCCTCCCCTTTACCGATAATTATCGTGAAATGGCAGAGAAGCTTCTTAAAATGACTAACGAGGCAGGCGTCGTCTTCAATCAGGCACACGCGCCGTTCTATTGGAAGACAGACGTTTATGAAAACGAGCTCGTTCCCCTTATGCCGAGAGCATTTGAATTTGCATCCCTTCTCGGAATAAAGAACGTAGTAGTTCACCCCCGTCAGAACGGCAGATATTACGGCAGAGAAGAGGAGCTCTTCGAGAAGAATATAGAGTTCTATACCGCTCTTAAGCCTATCGCAAAGAAATTCGGCATCAAGATGGCTATTGAAAATATGTGGCAGCGTCACCCCAAGGCAGGCTATATCTGTGACGACGTATGCGCTCCGCCCGAGGAGCTCGCTCGCCTTTACGATACGCTGAACGATCCCGAGGTGTTCACTATCTGCCTTGACCTTGGCCACGTTGCGCTTTGCGGCAGAGAGCCCGAGGATGCAATAAGAACCATCGGCAAGAGGATCGGCTGCCTCCACGTTCACGACGTTGACTACAAGGATGATCTTCACACCCTTCCCGGCGTTGCAAAGATAAATTGGGATAAGGTATGCCGTGCGCTTGCGGATATCGATTATAGCGGAGATATCACTCTTGAGGCTGATAACTTCTATCTTGGATTCCTTCCCGAAATGCATCAAAAGGCAACCGATTTTATGGCTGCCACCGCAAAGAGCCTTGTGGAAAAAATCGAATTTTATAAGGCTCAAAAGAATGCGTGAGGCGCAAGGTACAAATAGCTGAACTAAACTTAATGACTAAAAAACAGGACGTTTAAAATGGGAAAATATTCAGGTATTCTTATATGCTCGGATTTTGACGGTACGCTGTATGACGGTAGAAAAATTCCCGAGAACAACGTGCAGGCGATCCGCGAGTTTCGAGAGGGCGGAGGACTTTTCAGCGTTATCAGCGGTAGACTTCCGATATTTTTTCGAGAATTTTTCGAGAACTACAAGTTTGGCGTTCCGGTAGGTGCGCTTAACGGAGCGATCGTCTACGATGCAGATAATCAAGCCGTCGTGCGAGACTCGTTTATGGAGGGGCTTACTCCCGATTTTGCAAAGCGTTGCCTTGCCGTCGCAAAGGATTCGATAAACGCGATATTCTTCTCGTTTGAAAGGGAGCTGAGAATACCCTCAAGCTCACCCGAGCTTATAACGGAGGAGCTTTGCAAAAACACCTATAAGTACTTGGTCGAGCTTCCTCGCAACGTTTCCAAAGAGGTCAGCGAAGAGAACTTCCGCGCAATAGCCGAGGTAGTCGGTGATAGATACACCTTAGTCAGAAGCTCATACCACTTGATCGAGATACTCGATAAGCGTCTTACCAAGGCATCGACGGCTCTGTTTTTGAAGGAGTACACCGGCTCTCACACCCTGATATGCGTCGGAGACTTTGAAAACGACTTGGATATGATAAAGGCAGCAGATATCGGATATGCCGTAGCGAATGCCGAGGAAGGTGTAAAGCTTGAGGCGGATAAGGTGGCCGTCTCCGCACGAGACGGTGCCATAGCAAGCATAATTCGGGACCTTGATGCCGAAGAATGTAAAGTATAATTAACATAATGTAGCAAAAGCGCGAGAGATTTGGCAGTAACAAAGCCGATCTTTCGCGTTTTTTAGTTTCGAGATTTTTTGAAAAGCGTTAAACAAGACGTAAATATTTTGCTTGTACAATAAAGTAACTTTAACAAAATATTTTAACTTTCTCTTGACAAATTTTGCCACGAGTGGTAATATACAAGTATATTACAAATTTATAAGAGGTACAAAACTATGAAAAAAATCGTTGCACTCTTACTTTGCGCGCTTTTTATCACCGTATCTGCATTGGCGTTCACGTCCTGCAGTCTGATCAAGGAAAAGCTTGGTCTTGGCGATAGCGGTGATGACGTTAGCGGCGACGGCGGTGACGTCACCGTAAAAGAAAACTTCAAGGTTTCCTTTAAGCTTGAAAACGGCTCGGATGACGTGGAGCAGACCTATGAGATAGGCAGTAAGCTCACAGCCCCCGAGACTCCCACAAGAGCCGGATATACCTTCCTCGGTTGGTATAACGGTGAGGTGAAGTGGGACTTTGAAAATGACGTTATTACCGGCCCCGTTGAGCTTAAGGCTAAATGGAGCGTGATAGTGTACAATATCGTATACGATCTCGGTGACGGAGTCGCGGTAAACACTAACCCCAATACCTTTGACGTTGAGACGGGAGATATCACGCTTTCTGCGGCAAAGAGAGAGAACTACATATTTGAGGGATGGTATCTCGACGCGGAGTTTACCGAAAGAGTGGATAAGATAAATGCTTCCGTTCTCGCTGACGTAACGCTCTACGCTAAATGGAGCAGCGTTACGGATTACTTCGAGTATGAGATCAACGAGCTCAACAAGGCTACGCTCACGAGCTATAACGGAAGCTTTGACGTGCTCAATATCCCCGAAACCATCGACGGTTATGAGATAAACGAGCTTGGTGAAAATCTTTTCGCAGGCTGTACCACCCTTCTTTCCGTCAGCATTCCCGATACCGTTGAGACTATAGGTGACCTTGCGTTTGCAGGATGTGAAAATCTCGTGAACGTCACGTTTGGAAGCGGAGTTAAGGTCATCGGAGAAAAGGCGTTCTACCTTTGTGTCAAGATCGTTGTGATCCTTATTCCCGATAACGTTACCGAGATCGGTATCGAGGCATTCTCGGGATGCTCGGGTGCTGCCTCGATCACCGTAGGCAACGGTGTTACCTCGATCGGCAACAGTGCGTTTGCAAACTGCTCGGGTGCAACGTCTCTCACTCTCGGAGATAACGTTACGAGCATCGGTGAAAATGCGTTCTATCTCTGTATCAAGATAGTCGTTATAGTAATTCCGGATAGCGTTACGGAGATCGGAAGCGGAGCGTTCTCGGGATGCTCGGGTGCAAGCTCTATCACCGTGGGTGACGGAGTTACCTCTATCGGTAACGGTGCGTTTGCCAATTGCTCGGGTGCAACCTCGATCACCGTGGGTAACAAGGTTACCAATATAGGCGAGAGTGCCTTTGCGGGATGCTCGAGCGCAACGAGTGTAACGCTCGGAGACTCGGTACAGAGCATCGGCAAGAATGCATTCTACCTTTGTATCGAAATTGTATATATCATCATTCCCGAGAGCGTTACCTTCGTTGGTGAAAACGCTTTTGGCGGATGTGAAAACACCATGGTTCTCGTATTCTGGACCGAAATGCCTCTCGAATGGGCGGAGAGCTGGCTCGGAGACGAGCTCAACAAGCTCGCAGAGCTCTTGGAAAAGGATAGCTGGGAATTTGTCGAGGGCGGCAGCGGTGCCGTAAATATGTTCGGTGCTTGGTACGTCTTCAAGGAAGAGACCTGTGCCGAGAACGGTGAGCTTCGCCGCGATTACCTCAACGTGCCCGGTCAATATCAGTCAAAGGTCATTCCCGCAACGGGTGACCACGACTATCAGTATAAGGAGACCGTAGCTCCCGATTGTGACGATCGCGGCTACGATATATATGAGTGTACCGTATGTCACGGCACCGAGGATCGCAATTTTGTTGACGAGCTCGGTCACAGTGATGCAGTGTTAAATACCGTTGCACCCGAATGCGAAGCTCGTGGTTATACCGTATACAAGTGCTCCGTATGTGAAAGAGAAGAGATCCGCGATTATGTCGACGCACTCGGTCACACCTACGTCGCTACGAATACCGTTGCTCCCACCTGCGAAAACGCGGGCTATACGGATTACGAGTGCTCCGTATGCCACGGCACTAAGACCGACGACTACGTCGACGCTCTCGGTCATAAATATTCTGCTAAAAAGACGGTTGCTCCTACCTGTACCGAGGAAGGATATACAGTCTACAGATGCTCCGTCTGCAGAACCGAATATTCGGATAATTACGTGGATGCGCTCGGTCACGACTATAATAAAGAGGTCGTTGATCCTACCTGCCTTGAGGGCGGATATACCGTATATACCTGTAAGAGAGAGGGATGCGGATATAGCTTCGTCGGTGACGAGACCGATGCTCTCGGTCACGATCATCAGTATGCCGAAACCGTAGCCCCGACTTGTGAGACAAGCGGATACTCGGTATACGAGTGCTCGCGCTGTGACGACTCGGTAAATCGCGATTACGTTTCCTCACTCGGTCACGATGCACTCTACCTCTCGACCGTAAAGCCCACCTGTACGACCGGCGGCTATGATATGTATTTCTGTAAGCGTTGCGAAAAGCATTATAACGGAAACGAGACTCAAAGCCTCGGCCACGATTATTCAGAGACAGGCAAATCCGAGCTTTCCTGCACTACTGCCGCGTACACCGAAATGACCTGCAACCGTTGTGGCGGAATCTCGCTCCGCGATTACAAGGAAGCTCTCGGTCACGATTACGTTAACAGCAAGTGTGAGACCTGCGGAGATATTCTCAGTGAGGGACTCAGCTTTAAAAAGTATGACAACGGTTATTATGTAAACGGACTTGGATATTGCGAAAATTATGATATCGTTATTCCTGCAACCTACGAGGGACTTGCCGTTCTCGGAGTTGCAAGCGGTGCCTTCAAGAATAACACTCTGATCACCTCCGTTGTTTTCCCGGAGGGAATGACCGTGGTAGAGAGCGACGCGTTCTCGGGCTGTACCGCTCTTAAGAGCATAACCATCCCCACTACGATGCAGACTCTTGGAAGAAACGCATTCTATGACTGTACGTCCGTTGAGATCATTTACTTCAACGCTGCAGAAATTAGTGGCATTTCGAGTAACTATAACCCCTTCGGTAACACCGGTGAGAGCACCGACGGTATCAAGGTAATATTCGGCTCTCATGTAAAAACCGTTCCTTACTATCTGTTCAGCCTTGGCTACACCTATTCCGCAAAGGTAACCGAGGTAGTGTTTGAAAAGGGCTCCGTTATTGAGGAGCTCGATACGCATGCCTTTGCGTATACCCCCATTAAGAGTATAACGATTCCCGCCACAGTTAAGACTCTCGGATACGGCGTATTCTACAATTGTTATGAGCTTGAAGAGATCCGCCTTGAAGCGAAAGCAATCAAAAACAATGGCGCGATCGAAGCATTCTACGGCGCCGGAAAGAACGGAAGCGGTATTAAGCTTTACGTCGGTGCCGAGGTAACTGCGATTCCCGAGCATCTGTTCTACAGCAGCAATAGTGAGGGCTGCGCCAACGTAACCTCGGTAGAGTTCTCGAATAGCGGAGTGCTTACCAAGATAGGACAGTATGCCTTCCATCACACCAATATCACCGAGCTTGTTATTCCCGAAAGTGTCGCAACTATAGGAGAAGCGGCGTTTACTTGGTGCTCTAAATTGGAGAGCGTTGTATTACCCGATAATCTCTCCGTTCTGCCCGCTGCGATGTTTAGCAGCTGTCAGTCGCTCGTATCCGTAAATCTTCCAAAGGGAATGACAGCACTTGGAGGCGCTGCATTCTCGGGATGCTCAAGCCTTTCTGTAGACATAATTATTCCCGAAGGCTTTACTAAGATCGAAAACGGAACCTTCTCGGGATGCTCAAGCCTCAAGAATATATCCCTGCCGAGTACCCTCAAGGAGATTGGAGACTATGCATTTAACGGATGCTCGTCTCTTGAGAGCATCGTTCTTCCTGAAGGATTGCTAAAAATAAATGATGAAGCTTTCAGACGGTGCACCGCGCTTTCCTCGATCACCATTCCCGATTCCGTAACTCTCATCGGCGGATATGCGTTCTGTGATTGTTCGAGCCTTGAGACTGTAAATATAAACGTGAATTCCGCGCTTACAACTATTAAGTACGAAGCGTTTGAAGGCTCGGGAGTGAAGACGATTACCATACCCAAAAACGTAACCTCTTTGGACGGATATTTGTTCCAAAGATGCGAAAGTCTTAATGAGATTAGATTTTACGCTGAGAACGTTACGTGCTCTAATACGTTTTCAGGCATCACCGGTAAAGGCTTCAAAATTTTTATCGGAAACACCGTTTTGTCTATTCCTGACTCCGCGTTTTCAAACGTCGGCGTAGCAGAGGTAGAATTTGAAGCGAACAGCAGATGTAAATATATCGGAGAATATGCGTTCAGATGGTGTGAAAGCTTGCAGACGATAATCATTCCCGCGAGCGTTGAGACCATCGGAAATGAAGCCTTCTATTATTGCTCCAAGCTTTCCAAGCTTACCTTTGAGGAAGGAAGCAGGTGCGAGATAATAAGTGATTCCGCATTTTCTCAGTGCAGGGAGCTCGTTGAGATAACTATTCCCAAGAGCGTTAAGATCATAAGCAATTATGCGTTCCAGTCCTGCAAAAAGCTCGAAAAGCTTTCGTTTGCCGATGGTAGCGCGCTTGAGAGCATCGGAGTGCAAGCGTTTATGTCGTGTCAAAGCCTCGTATCCGTTGCTATCCCCGATAGCGTTACCTCTATAGGTGATAATGCGTTCGCATATTGCACGTCTCTTGTCGGTGCAACTCTTCCCGAAAATCTCGAGATCCTTCATAACTACGTATTTAATGAGTGCGAGGCTCTCGTATGCACCTTCTATAACGGCGTGTATTACGTTGGAACCTCGAGCAATCCCTATTTCCTTCTTATGAGCGTAGCCGATAAGACGGTAACTACCGTTGAAATACCTTCGAGCACGAGATTTATCGGTGACGAAGCCTTTAAGGATTGCGTAGATCTTCAGACAGTGAAGCTTCCCGAGGGACTTCTCTCTATAGGCAAATTAGCCTTCGCGGGATGCACGTCTCTCGTTAAGATCGATATTCCAAGCACGGTAACCACTATGAGAGAGCAGGCTTTTGCAAATTGCTCGTCTCTTACCGAGTTCTGTATTCCCGAAAGCGTTACGACGATCGAGACCTCAATATTGTTCGGATGCTCGAGCCTCACAAGGTTGACCTTCCCAACGCTCGATCAAATGCTCGGTACGTATTTCGGATCGACAAGCTTTGGCGGTGGAAAAAGGATCACGCATTATACGAGTGGCTACAGCGTAGCATACTACGTGCCGCAAAACCTCACGAGCGTTACCGTTCTTTCCGGTAACGTAGGCTATTCCGCACTTTCAAATTGCTCCTTCCTTACCGAGATAGTGCTCGGTGAAGGAGTAACGACAATAGGAAATTACGCGCTCTACGGTTGTTCTGGAATCACGAGCATAGAAATTCCCGACGGCGTGACCTATATCGGCGGATACGCATTTGCATATTGCAGTCAGCTCACCGAGCTCACTATTCCCGAGAGCGTGACGGAGATCGGAGGGGCAGCCTTCGGAGCTTGCGTTAATCTCGTGAGCATTACCGTTCCCTTTGCGAATATCAAGGTTGGTAGCAATTCGTATCCCTTTGGATATTTCTTCGGACAGATCAATTACGGTAGTTATATAAGCATAAGTCAGTCGTATTATCTCAATCCGACCGCA
Source organism: Eubacteriales bacterium (assembly GCA_045129715.1). Lineage (GTDB taxonomy): Bacteria > Bacillota > Clostridia > Oscillospirales > CAG-272 > UBA1740. Next base: position 8,540 of record JBGVKA010000143.1, read on the forward strand.
ACCTCTTCGTCGAGCGGTGCTTTTTATATTCCCGCAACGCTTAAGAACGTGACCGTTATCGGCGGAGATATCCGTTACGGTACCTTCTACAATATGCATATGCTTGAGAGCATAACGCTCCTTGACGGCGTCGTTAATATCGAGAACGGTGCGTTCTATAGATGCACGGGACTCAAGAGCCTCGTTATCGGAAACAACTCCGTCGTATATCCTATGACGCTCGCCAATATGACCTTCGATAATATGACATTTAACGAGTACGGCAACGCTTATTATCTGGGAAGCACATCAAATCCCTATCTCCTTCTCATAAAGGCAAAGGATACGTCGATAACCTCCTGCGATATTCACGAGAGCACGGTGTATATACATTCCGATGCCTTCAAGGGATGCTCAGCACTTGAGAGTATTACGCTTACCGAGAATATCACGTATATCGGTAACAGAGCGTTTGAAGGCTGTACCGGACTTAAGGAGATACGACTTGAATCCGTAGGTATTGATAATCTTCACTATACGAGCAAGCAGCCCGCAACCACTCAGTATTCATATCCCTTCTACTCGACCGTCGAGGGCGAGGTGAGGCTTACCGTAGGTAAGAACGTTCCGTATATTCCGGACTATCTCTTCTACCAGTACGCAGCCCTTGGAAGCATTGAATTCGAAGAGGGAAGCATCTGTGAAAGTATCGGACAATGGGCGTTCTATTCGACCGGTATAACGACAGTCTCTCTTCCCGAAAGCCTTTCTGTCATAGGTGAATATGCGTTCAGATCGTGTCGGATGCTTGAAGCGATAATGATCCCATCGTCAACAAGATCCGTTGATATCGGAGCGTTCTATGATTGCAATAAGATCTCAAGCCTTACGATCGAGGGCGGAGACGTTGAGCTTTTGATAGGCACAGAAGCGTTTTACGGACTCACGGCACTTACCGAGCTTACTATACCTGCGAGAGTGACGTCGGTCGGCAGCTCTGCCTTTTCGAATTGCACTAAGCTCGCAAAGGTTACCTTTGAGGCAAGAGAGAATACCTTAAGCATAGGCAACTATGCGTTCTCCGGCTCCATATCCGCTATAAAGGGAGTATACGTTGACGATATCTCCACCTGGCTCAATATTAAATTTGTCGGCGAAACCTCTAACCCGATATCTAAGGGCGCACCTCTTTATATCGGCGGAGAGCTTCTTCAGACTATAGATATCCCCGAAGGAACTAAGTCTATTTCTCCTTACGCCTTCTTCGGATACTCCTCGCTCAAGGAAATAACTATTCCCAACAGCGTGACCGGTATCGGTTCGCAGGCGTTCGGCGGTTGCGTGTCTCTACAGCGTGCGTCCCTTCCCGCAAGCTTCAATATGTTCATTTCGCTCTTCGGAACGAAAAACTTAAGCGGTACCACCGGAATAACCCTTAATTCCACAACGTATTACGTGCCCAATTCTCTTACTAGCGTGACCTTAACGGGCGGTAGAACGATAGCGTCTTACGCATTCTACAAGATGACGGCGCTTAAGTCGATAACCATCGCGGATACCGTGACCTATATCGGCTCGGATGCATTTAACGGCTGTACCTCGCTCGGCGCGGTTTATTACGAGGGTGAGGTTGACGATTGGTTCAAGATCAAGTTCGATAATGCAAAAGCAAATCCGCTTTCGAACGGTGCTTCTCTTTACTCGAACGGTGAGCTCGTTACCGTCGTTGAAACTCCCGACGGTATTACCACTGTAGCCCCCTTCGTATTCTACGGTTGTAAGTCTATTACCGAGCTTATCGTTTCGGACTCTGCAGAGTGTATCGATCAGTACGCATTTGCATACTGCACGAACCTTAAGAGCATAACCTTGGGCGAGTCCCTAAAAACTCTCGTTTACTATGCGTTCTACGAGTGCACGCTTGTTCAGACCGTTAATTTTAACGCCGTTGCCATGGACGACTTTGAATCGACCAATCGTGCGTTCGAAAGAGTTGGTGTAAGCGGTATCGGAGTAAAGCTGACAGTCGGCAAGGCGGTTACTAAAATCCCCGCATACGCCTTTTACTCTTCATATTCGAGCTCTAACAATATAAAGCTCGTAAGTGTTGAATTCGAGGATGGAAGCGTGTGCGAGAGCATAGGCTTGGCTGCCTTCTATGAAAATCGCGCTCTTACTACCGTAATTTTACCCGATAGCATAAGCAGTATTGGAAGCAGGGCCTTCACAAATTGCATTTCCTTGGCGAGCATAGTTATTCCGAAGAGCGTTACCGTGATAGATGATGAAACGTTCTCGGGCTGCGCCGCGCTCCTCGAGATCGATATACCTCTCGGAATAACCGAGATAGGAGATTCCGCATTCGCGGGCTGCAGATCGCTAAGATCGGTGACTATTCCCGAAAGCGTTACTAAAATAGGCAATTTTGCATTCTCGAATTGCGTGTCCGTTAACGAAATTATCATTCCGGATAGCGTTACTTACCTCGGAGTCGATGCGTTTGACGGATGCACGAGCGTCATATACACCAAGTACGATAACGCGTATTACGTTGGTAACGCAGATAATCCTTACGCGCTCTTATTGAAGGCGGTGGATACTTCAATAACCTCCTGTACGATCCATCCCGACACCAAGATGATAAACAGCAGAGCCTTCACAGGCTGTGCGGCGCTTAAGGAGATCGTAATTCCCGATAAGGTAATATCCATCGGAAACGATGCGTTCAGAAACTGCCGCGCTCTTGAAAGCGTGACCTTAGGAAACGCTCTTCTCCGAATTGAAAGTAACGCGTTCAACTCGTGCATCTCGCTGAAGGATCTGACCTTTGGAAACAGTCTCGAGTTTATCGGATATTATGCTTTCGTTGGTTGTAATTCTCTTAAGACGGTATCGTTGCCCGACTCGTTGAAGCTCATCGATTCTTACGCGTTCCAGAACTGCAGTGGAATCGAAACGCTCGAGCTCGGAAACGGTGTCGTTGAAATAAGGAGCTATGCGTTCACGGGATGCTCGCTTATCAAATCCATCGCACTTCCCGATAGCTTTACCACTCTCGGTGAGTACGCATTCCAGAACTGTACGGCACTCGAGAGCCTCACCATAGGAAGCTCGCTTAACGTTATAAGCAGATACGCGTTCTACGGATGCTCGTCCTTAACGAGTCTTATAATTCCCGATAACGTGACTAATATCGAAAACTACGCCTTCTACAACTGTACCTCACTCACCGAGCTTTCAATAGGCAACGGAATTGAGACTATAGGCTATTACGCATTCTATAATGCTTCGGGACTTAAGTATAATGAATACAACGGCGGCTTCTATATCGGTAACGAAAGCAATCCTTATCTCGTTCTTATGAAAATCGACACTCAGCTTACGTCATTTGAAACTCATAAGGATACGAGGATCATTTACGATGATGCCTTCTCAAACTGTGCAAATCTTCAAAATGTCGTTATCGGAGAGAACGTTAAGAGCTTTGGTAATAACGTATTCTACGGATGCAGAAGCCTTAGCAGCATAACTATCTCGGCGGATTCCTTCACCTATTTCCCCGGAATATTCAGCGGTAGCAGCTATACGGGATCCACAAGCATCTCGTCTTCCTACTACGGTTATTCATATCTTCCCAAGACACTTCATACGGTGATCATCTCCGGAGGTACGCATATAGCCGATAGTGCGTTCAACAACATGACCTTGCTGAATAAAATAACTCTTCCTGCGAGTATCAAGAGCATTGGAGAAAACGCCTTCCAAGGTTGTACGGGACTCTCAAACGTATATTATGAGGGAGACGTCACTGCATGGCTCGGAATTGAGTTTGCAAACGAAACGTCAAACCCCTTAAGCGCGTATTACTATTCTTATCAGTATGGCGGTTATTTTTACATCGAGGGTGAGCAGGTTACCGATCTCGTAATTCCCGAGGGAGTAACCACCATAGGAGATTATGCTTTTAAGGGATGCAAATCGATCAGTAAGATCACTATCCCGAAGAGCGTTACTCACATCGGAAAATATGCGTTCGCTAATTGTCCCAACGTTTACAGCGTAACCTTTGACGGCTGCAGTGCGGTTGTTGATACGTACGCCTTCTATCAGTGCACCAACGTTAACGAGCTTAGGATCACCGACGTTGAAAAATGGTGTAATATGACCTTCGTTAATGCACATGCACATCCGTTAAGCTCCGCGAGCGGCCGCGCTATGTATTTAAACGGTGAGTATTTGAACACTCTCGTTATTCCCGCCGGCGTTAAGGAGATAAAGCCGTATGCGTTCTACAGATGCTCGACCATCAACAGCTTGACCGTACCGAGCGGAGCTACATCGATCGGTATATCGGCGTTCTATCATTGTTCGGGACTTAAGAGCGTGGTGCTCCCCGATAGTGTGACGAGTATAGACGCTGAAGCGTTCGCCTCCTGCACGGCTCTTCAGAGTATTGAGATTCCCGACGGTATAACCTTCATCGGTGAAAAGGCGTTCAGAGGCTGCAACTCGCTTGAAAGCTTTAATATCCCGAAGGGTATAACGAGCATTCCGGCGTATATGCTTTCGAGCTGCTACACGCTTAAAGAGATAACGGTTCCCGATAACGTTACGGTTATAGGCGAATATGCCTTCGAATATTGCTCCGGACTTACGAGTATAGTGATCCCCGACAGCGTGAAGAGTATCGAGTCAAATGCTTTCGTAAACTGCAGCGGTCTTATAAGCGTAGTCTTGCCAAAGGATCTTGAGGTGATCAATGTTGCCACCTTTATGTATTGCTCAAATCTTACGACTGTAGTTATGGGCAATGTTAAGACTATAAGCGCTTCGGCGTTTAGCTATTGCTCAAAGCTCGCTAACGTATATTGCTACGGCAATTCGCTTGATTGGTCTAAGGTGACGGTAGGCTCGGACAATTCCACCGTGACGGGTGCTTCGATCTATTACTACAGTGAATCAAAGCCGAGCGTAAAGGGTAACTTCTGGCACTTCGACACAGACGGAAGTCCTGTCGCGTGGTAAAAGCACTCTTTGATCGTTGCTTTTGCAGAAAAAAGGCAAAAGTGCTCTTGCATTGCTACGGTAGAAAAAAGCCAAAAGCAATCTTACGGCGGTGCGTGAAGCAAAATACAGCAAAAGCATAAAAACGAAAAACGGGGCTGCCTTGTGGCAGTCCCGAGGGCAAAATAAAAACGAAAAAGCAATCAATTTCTCGGCTCCGCAGGGCTAAGAGATTGATTGCTTTTTTTAAAAGTATGATGGATGTGATAAATTGACTTAAGTCCTCTCGAACCGTGTTCGCGTGGGTTATTCGTCCTCTTCCATAAGTCTTTTTGCACAGCTTACGATGAGCTGAGCGGTTCCCTCGATTCCGAGAGTAGAGGAGTTGATAGCCATATCGTAGTTATCGTATTTGCCCCACTTGTTTCCGGTGTAGAAATTATAATACGATGCACGGCGGCGGTCGGTCTTATTAATAACGTCAACTATCTGCGAGGTCTTTATTTCGGGATGTCTCTCGGTAACTCTCGCTCTTCTGTGCTCAAGATCACCGTAAATGAAAAGTCTGAAAACATCCTTATCCTCGCGCAAAACGTAGTCCGCGCATCTTCCGATTATAACGCAGCTGCCATTCTTCGCATAGTCCTTGATAACCTCGGATTGAAGAATGAAGAGCTTATCGTTGATGGGCATTTTATATCCGAAATGCATAGTGGTTCCAACGACGTTAGAGCCCATGGCAAGCGTGTAAAGAAGACTGTTAGCCGCAGTTTCGTCGGTCTTTTTAAGAACCTCAACGTTGAGGTTCCCCTTAGATGCCGCATCGGCTATAAGCTGCTTATCGTAGAGGGGAATTCCGAGAATTTCCGCAACTCTCTCTCCAATCTCTCTTCCGCCACTTCCGTATTGGCGCGCGACCGTGATGATCAATCTTTTAGACATAGTGAGATACCCTCCCTTGACGTTTGCGTTTTAGATAGCATTATTTTAGCACAGTTTTAGCCTTTTGTAAAGATATTTTCCGCAAAAAAGCAAAAAAGAGGTTGCAAAATTATGCTCATCGTGATAGAATTAAGAAAATATCGAGAGGAGTTTTTTATCTTATGGAGTATAAATATACGTCACTTGAATGGGCAAAGCGAACGCTCCCGAAAAGAAAAGCGGATGCAAATAAGGGTAGCTACGGCAGGCTCTTCGTCTACGTTGGA
>JBGVKA010000144.1:0-3973 GCA_045129715.1 Eubacteriales bacterium
AGGTCGCCCTCGGAGCTATGATGTTCGGCTCCACCGTGTCAAAGGAGGATTCCTATCGCACCCTTGACACCTATATCGATATGGGCGGAAGCTTTATAGATACCTCAAACAATTACGCGCATTGGGCGGGAACGGGAGACGAGAGCGAAACGCTCCTCGGCGAATGGCTTTCCGATAGAAAATGTCGGGAAAAGGTCGTTATTGCGACCAAGGTCGGCTTCGACCGTCACGGAAAAGGTCAGGGACTTAAAAAAGAACAGATAGAGTATTGGGTGGACGAAAGCCTTCGCAAGCTTAAGACCGATTACATAGACCTCTACTACGCTCACACTGACGATCCCACAACACCCATCGAGGAAACCATGGAGGCGTTTGATACGCTTGTCAGAAAGGGTAAGGTCAGAGCCCTCGGCTCAAGCAATTTTGATACGTGGCGTCTTGCTGAGGCGAATATGATAGCAAAGAATAACGGCTGGACACCGTACACCGCTATGCAGCAGAGATTTACCTATCTTGAGCCTAAATTCGGTGCGGCACCTAAATATAAATTCAACGAGTGCACAGACCGTGAAAGACTCAGATTCTTGGTTGATAAGAATATGCCGCTCGTCGCTTATTCTTGTCTTTGCAAGGGCGCGTACGAGATTCCCGAGAGGCTCCCCGCGGATTATGAGGGCGGTGCAAGGCTTGAATTTATACGCAATATGGCAAAGGAAAAGGGCGTTAACCCAAGCGCGCTCGTGATTGCTTGGCTCACCAATCTCCACAGATGCGAGGGATATCCGAGAATTATTCCTCTCTTCTCGGCAACTGCCGATCACCTCGTTGATAATCTTCGCGGTCTTGAAATTACCCTCACAGACGAAGAGCTCGCTGTGATGAACGGCATATAAATATGAAGGAACCCTTGATTTTTGATATCAAACGCTCTGCTACGGCAGACGGTCCCGGCGTTCGCACCGCTATATTCTTGAAGGGGTGCAACCTCGATTGCTTCTGGTGTCATAACCCCGAGGGCAAGCGCGAGAAACGTGAAAAAGCCTTTTTCGAGGAAAAATGTATATCGTGCGGTGCGTGTCGGAAAATATGCGAAAATGACGCTAAGTCCTGCACCGTGTGCGGTAAATGCAGTGAAAGCTGTCCGACGGGCGCAATAAGGATATACGGAAAGAAATATACCGCGGATGCTCTTTTTGAAATAATAGAGCGCGATAAGGCATACTTTGATGCGACGGGTGGCGGAGTCACAGTTTCGGGAGGCGAGTGTATGCTATACCCCGATTTTGTGGCTGAAATTGCAAAAAGGTGCCACGCGTGTGAAATTTCGACGGCTATCGATACCGCAGGCTCGGTTCCCTTTGCCTCGTTTGAGAAGGTTATGCCGTACGTTGACCTTTTCCTTTACGATATAAAGGCAATAGATCCCGACCTTCATAAAAAGGGCACGGGCGTTGATAATTCGCTTATCCTGAATAATCTTGAACGGCTTATAGCTTCGGGAAAAAGAGTGATAGCTCGCGTTCCCGTGATCCCCGGATTTAACGATGATGGCGAGCTTGAAAAAATAAAAAGCTTCTGTGAGGGAAGAAAGATCCCGTACGAGCTTTTGCCGTATCATGGTTACGGAGAGAGTAAGAAAAATGCCCTTGAGTGCATAAAATGTAAACTATAATTAACTTATAACATAAAAGCGAGGATGAAAAATGCTTAACAAACATTTGCTTGTCAAAACTTGTCCCGTAGCGGAAAAGGCGAATACCGTTAACTTTAAGGACTATAGAGTTACGGTGCTTTTTGACCGCCTTTTCAGAATTGAGAAAAACGGAAGCGGTGAGTTCTGCGATTACGCCACTCAGAGCGTGTGGTTCAGAAATATGCCTGCCGTTACGTTCGAGACGAACGCGACCGATAGCTTCGTCGAAATAAAGACGGGTGCGGTAACGCTTCATCTTGAGGCTGAGCTTCAAGACAACTATGCAGAGATAGACGGTAAGAGGGTGCCGATAAACAACGAGGGAAATCTCCTCGGAACGACGAGAACTCTCGATCAGTACAACGGTGACTGTCATATAAGAAAATACGATAAGCTTAAGCTTGGTTTCGGTGTTTGCTCTAAAACGGGCGTTGCCGTTATCGACGATACGAATTCTCTCAGACTTACCGATGACGGACAGCTTCTTGAGAAGTCCTCGGACGAATTCGACGTTTACGTTTTTGCATACGGTAAGGAGTACAGAGAGGCAGTCAAGGCTCTTTACGCTATCACGGGCAACACCCCGATGCTTCCTCGATACGCCTTTGGTAACTGGTGGTCGAGATACCACGTTTACACCGACGAGGAATATATTAATCTTATGGACTCCTTCGCGGAATACGGAATACCGCTCACAGTTGCAACCGTTGATATGGACTGGCACTACTCCGACGATATCGACGCACAGAAAAAGATCACAGAAAGCGGAAAGCTTTCCGAGAAATACGGAACTGTTACGGGCTCGAGACTCGGCTGGACGGGATATTCCTGGAACACCGATCTTTTCCCCGATTACAAGCGTTTCCTCAGGGAGCTTCAAGAGAGAAATCTCAAGGTAACTCTCAATCTTCATCCTGCTGACGGTGTCAGATATTTCGAGGATATGTACGAAGAGATGGCACTCGCGATGGGAATAGATCCCAAGACCGAGCACGTCGTTAAATTTGACATAGCGGACGATAATTTTGTCAACAAGTATTTCGAGATCCTCCACCACCCCTATGAGCGCGACGGTGTTGATTTCTGGTGGATAGATTGGCAGCAGGGAACAAAGTCTCAAAAGGCGGGACTTGATCCCCTCTGGGCACTCAACCATTATCACTATTACGACAACGGCAGAGACGGAAAGCATCCGCTTATTATGTCGAGATATTGCGGCATTGGATCTCACCGTTATCCGATAGGCTTCTCCGGTGATACCGTTATCTCCTGGGAAACTCTCGCATATATGCCGTACTTTACCTCAACCTCCGCTAACGCGGGCTACACATGGTGGGGACACGATATCGGCGGTCACTTCTACGGTGAGAAGGACGATGAGCTCTATCTCCGTTTCCTTCAGTTCGGTGTCTTTAACCCCATTAACAGACTTCATTGCAGTGATTCAACGATGCTTACCAAGGAGCCGTGGGCATATAAAAACGGTATCGGTGAGCTTGCAAGAGAGGCAATGGTCCTTCGTCACAGAATGATTCCTATGCTTCATACCGCAAACTACCGTACGGCAAAGGAAGGACTCAGTCTCATTGAGCCGATGTACTATCAGTATCCGGATTCACCCGAGGCATACGATGCAAAAGGACAGTATATTTTCGCGGGAGATTATATAGTAGCTCCCATCGCAAAGCATAGCGAAGAGGATAAGCTCACGAGGATCAAAGTGTGGATTCCCGAAGGAAAATGGACAGATTTGTTTACAAATGACGTATATAACGTTGGAAAAGGCGGCAAATGGGTAACTCTCGTTCGCCCTTTGGACAGTATCCCCGTTCTTGCAAAATCCGGTGCTATCCTTCCGCTTAGCAACGATAAGGGCAATAGCGTAGCTAACCCCGTTGACCTTGAGCTTCAGGTCTATAACGGAAACAATACCTATACTCTTTACGAGGATAACGAGCTTGGCTCGGCGGCTTATACCAAGATCGAAAACTCGGAGGAATACGGCAAGGAAACCGTTAAGCTCAGCTTCTCGGGTGACTTCTCCGTCCTTCCCGAAAAGCGCGATATAACTCTCACCTTTAAGAGCATCGTCGTAAACACCTCCGTTGACGGTGCGATCGGACTTACCGAAAAGCAGTACGCCGACGTTACCGTAACCAAAAACGGTGCACCCATCCCTGCTACCGTGTCGAAATACGGCACTGTTAAGGTCAAGATCGAGGATATCGATTATAGCGCAAGCTACGAGGTAACGGTCGAATACAGCGTAATGCCCGCGCT
>JBGVKA010000145.1:0-3563 GCA_045129715.1 Eubacteriales bacterium
AAAACTATCGACGCGAGACCGAAAAAAACTTTATTTAGGTAAATTTTTAAATATCTATTGACAAAAATCAAAAGGTATGCTAAAATATGCCATATTTAAAACGCAGTGATGCGGAGTAGTATGCAAATGCTTCATTTCCAGAGAATTGCCGGGCGGTGCGAGGCATAATGGGGATTTGTTGAACTCGCCGCGGAGCGGTTGCCGTGAAAGTGAAAAAATAGCGGCAAACGGGAACTCCCGTCATAGAGTTAAGATGTGTTAGCATCTAAGGTGCATCCTAAAGGATGAAGAAGAGTGGTACCGCGGAAGCGTTATATTAAGCGTTTTCGTCTCTTTATCTAACGAAGAGACGGAAACGCTTTTTGTTTTAAAGAAAAACGCGCATCCCTGCACGAAAGCAAGAAAGGAAGCTGAAAATGAAAAAGATCAACGTATCTGACCTCACACTTAAAATACTCTCGGAGGATCGCTCGGTATCGCTATTATTCCGCGAAAAATCCGCGATCGCAAGCTGTGCTGACGGACTCGGAGTGGATGCAGTGGAGCTTCCCGCAGTGAAGAACGTGCGCGAGGATACCATTATTTACAAAACTATTGCAAAGAATATTACGGGAGCCGCGCTCGCAATTCCCGCGGGTGCAACCGAGGGTGACGTTTCCGTTGCCTGGGAGTGTGTGAAGGAGGCGAAGGCACCTCGCCTTCAGGTAGAGCTTCCCGTATCGACGATACAGATGGAATATCACTATCACGTCAAGGAAGCGAAAATGCTTGAGAAGATCGATGAGCTCGTAAGATGTGCGAAGGGATATACCTCGGACGTAGAGTTTACCGCACTCGATGCAACGAGAGCGGATGCCGATTTTCTTATCAGCGCGGTCAAGACGGCAGAGAAGAGCGGTGCCACAATGATAACGGTATCGGACGATGCAGGCGTATCAACTCCCGATATGATAGCAAAAATGGTTGCCGAGGTAAAGTCCGCAGTATCCGTTCCCGTATACGTTAAGCTTTCGGATGCGGTAAATATGGCGGTCGCGTCCGCATTTTCCGCTATCAAGAGCGGAGCCGACGGACTTAAATGCGCTATGCTCGGCAAGGATACGCTTCTTACGGGTAAGCTCTCCGATGCGCTCAGCGTTTGCGGCTCCGAAATAGGTGCTGAGCTCAGGCTCAACGGCACTAAGATACACGCGAGCATCGACGATATGCAAAGAAGGATAAAGCGCGATGCAGACGGCTCCTCCGATTCCGTCAGTGATAAGATGAAGATGCTTCTCGATGCATCCGCAACCGCAAAGGAGATATCCGAGGCGGCGTCTCTTATGGGCTACGAGCTTTCCGAGGAGGATATCGGAAGCGTTGCAAGAGCACTTAAGCAGGTAGCCGAGAAGAAGGGTGCCGTAGGCGCAAGAGAGCTTGAGGCTATTATCGCGAGCTCCGCTATGCAGGCTCCCTCCACCTATCATTTCGAGACGTATACCACAACGAGCAGTAACGTTTCAAACGCAATGACTCAGATAACCCTCCGCACAGGCTCGGAGACTATCTGCGGAGTTGCCGCGGGAGACGGTCCCATCGATTCAGCATTCCGCGCTATAGAGCAGTGCATCGGCCACCACTACGAGCTTGACGACTATCAGGTACAGGCACTCACCGAGGGCAGAGAGGCACTTGGAACCGCGCTCGTAAGACTTCGCAATAACGGTAAGCTTTACGCAGGCAACGGCACCTCGACCGACATCGTTGCCGCAAGTATAAGAGCGTACATCAACGCGCTCAACAAGATAGTGTTCGAGGAGGCGTAAGATGAAGATCGCTTTTTCAACGAAGAACGTGAGCCGTTCCTCATTCTTCGACGTATGCCGATTTGCCTACGATTACGGATTCGAGGGCTTTGAGATATACGATGCGGTGAAGGAAAGAGGCTCGCACCACGACAGCGTTTTAAGGCGCGACCGCGTTGCAGACTCCAAAAGAAAGCTCCTCAACAGAAGCCTTTCGGTATCCGCGCTCCGTATGGCAAGCCCCATAGAGAGCGATGAGGTAACGGCAGAGCTTGTTTGTGACTACGTGGATATGGCGGCTCTTGCCGCAGTCCCCTCGGTCATCGTAAGAGTTCTTGAGAAAACTCCCTTCGACGTGCTTGATAAAAAGCTCAAGGATGCAGTAAAGCGCGCTGAGGAAAATGACGTTTCCATTCTTTTTGAGACCGTCGGCTATCTCTCCGATACCGAAAGAGTCATCGAGATAATAAACCACTTTGCATCTGCGGCTATAGGTGCATCGTGGAACGTAAGAGGCACCTATTTCGGTGCATCTGAGAGTGCCGAGGCTACGATAAAAACGCTCGGTGCGTATATCAAATACGTTCGCCTCGGAGATATGAAGGACGGAAAAACGGTGCTTATCGGAGAGGGAGACCTTGACGTTAAGAAGCTTATAAACGCCCTTTCCTCGCTCAACTACGAGGGCTTTATCTGTGCCGCGTGGAACGAGGAGATATCCGATGCGGATATAGTTCTCACTCATTTTACGAATTATATAGCCTCGCTCAACCGCGAGAAGAACGGTTACGAGCGCGCTTATTACAACCGTGATAAAACGGGCACGTTCGTCTGGAAAAAGTACGACGTCATCGACGCCACCTTCTCGGACGTTCTCGATACTATGGTCAAAAATTATCCCGACCAGTACGCCTTCAAATATCCCACTCTCGATTATACGAGAACCTACGCGCAGTTCCGCCGCGACGTTGACGAATGTGCCGCGGCACTCATATCCCTCGGTGTAAAGGCAGGGGATCACGTTGCCGTATGGGCAACCAACGTTCCCGAGTGGTTCATCACCTTCTGGGCAACCACTAAGATCGGCGCGGTTCTCGTCACCGTAAACACCGCGTATAAGATACACGAGATAGAGTACCTTCTCAAGCAGTCGGATACCCACACCCTCGTTATGATCGAATACTGCAAGGATATAAACTATAAGGCTATCATCGAGGAGCTTTGCCCCGAGCTTAAGACTCTTGAGCCCGGCAAGCCTCTCTATTCAAAAAATCTGCCCTTCCTTCGCAACGTAGTTACCGTAGGATTTTCTATGGACGGCTGTCTCGATTGGGAAAAAATGCTTTCGCGCTCGGCACTCGTTCCTCCTGCGGAGGTTCGCCGCCGCGCATCTCTCGTTAAGCCCGATGACGTATGTAATATGCAGTATACCTCGGGTACCACGGGCTTCCCGAAGGGCGTTATGCTCACTCACCGCAATATCGTGAACAACGGAAAAACGATAGGTGACAGAATGGATCTTTCCACCGCGGACCGTATGATGATCCAGGTTCCGATGTTCCATTGCTTCGGAATGGTTCTTTCGATGACCTCTATGATGACTCACGGTGGAACGCTCTGTCCCATCCCGTATTTCTCCCCGAAGTCCTCGCTCGCCTGCGTTAACGACGAGAGGATCACCTGCTTCAACGGTGTTCCCACCATGTTTATCGCAATGTTCAATCACCCCGATTTCGAGAAGACCGATTTTTCTCATATGAGAACGGGAATCATGGCGGG
>JBGVKA010000146.1:0-2326 GCA_045129715.1 Eubacteriales bacterium
TATTTTAGCCTATTTTGAATTATTTTTGCCAAGGAGACTTATGGCAGATGATCTCGCTCTTTCCTTCGGGCAGCGCATCCTTAGGCTCTTCCTCGTTAACGAGGTATACGTTGCCGAAATCAAGCGCGGAAAGCTTCTCAACGGTCTTGATATCACCTATATAAAGAGGCGTATCTGCGTTTCCTTTTCCGTAGCACGAAACTGTAAGAGACTTCTTCACGGATTCGTAATCGGAGTACATCATCTCGTAAACGGTGTAATCAAGAGTTACGTCAACCCATTCACCCGCTTTTGTTACGAGATTATAAAGGCATCTCTTGTAATCGATTATGCTGTTCACCATCTCGGTAGCGTGGCTAAGACCGATCTTCACGTATCTTGAGCAAGTATCGTATATCTTGAGAGATATCTTAAAGCTTCTGCCCATATCGGACGCGGTCAGCTCTTCGCTTGAAACTACACTACCGTTAGTAAACGCAACGTCGGGATAGATATAGAATTCCTCGGTAGGATGCTCGGTTACGGTATTGAAGCCGTCTATCCTAACCGCAGGTGTTCCGTCGGGAGCGGAGGAAAGCGAGCATTTTGCTCTTTTTCCGAACGTGAATGCATCGTATGAGGAAGGCTCCGCACCGTAAACGACGGTATCGTTCGTTTCACGGCTTGCGCTAAGCGTAAGCTTTTCGGGAAGAGCGTCCTTTATTCCCGTAACGTTCATTCTGTATTTTCCGGCTCCGTGAGTATTAACGAATGCGTATTCCTTACCGCAACCGTCCGAAAGAGAGATTCTGTTATATCCGTCGTTCGTTACCTCAACCTCAATAAAGCTTCTTCCCTCTTTCGTGTCGGTTGAGAGAGCTACGGTGAGCGCGCCGTTATCCGACTTTTCCGTAACGAGAGGAATACGAGAGGTTTTCGGAGAGGTGAAAACGAAGGCTTTTGGATTCTGTATCGGCTTTGAATTGTCACCGCAAACGGATGCGGGAACGGTTAAGGTATACTCGGTCGAGTAGTCGAGAGCATCAGGCGTGAATATCCAATCAACGCCTCTGCATCTGCCTTCCCATTTACCGCGAACAACATCTGTGCGAGGTGTGGTGAGAGTTATTTTTTCCACCTCTGATCTCTCGACCGCGCCTGAAAATCTGATTGCTACGGAGTACGGAAGCGTTTCGATATTCGCCTTGACTCCAACGACCTTAACGGCATCTCCCTTAAGATAGTATCCGCAGAAATCGTAGAATTCAAGATATGCGTCAACACCGAAAACGAGGTCCTTGTCATAAACTATCGTGTGAGGAAGATTTACGTCAACGTTCATCGCAGGAACGTCGTGCATAAGGCACGCGGCGTACATAGCATTCGACGTGCTATAACAGCTTGAGTCTCTTCTGTTCGAGGATATAAACACAGGACAATGCTCCGCGGTTATAGTTTCATCAAGTCCTCCGGTAGAAGAATATATCAATTCTGCCCCACTTTTTATCTCAGTTTCCCCAAATCTCAACCACGGTTGCTCTTCGCCACCGCGAACGAGTCCGACACTCTTCGTATTACCTGCCTCGTATCTCGTCTCGTCGTGATGGCCTGCAAGGATTCTTTTCGAGGTAAGCTTTTCAGGATTTTTCTGACCAAGGAACGTCATCCAAGAGCCCTTGGAATTTCCGTAAACGCCTATCGCGTTGATATCAAACGAAAATCTTTCATCACTTAGAGCAAGGTAACGGATATATCTCATTGCAGCGGTAAATATTCGCTTATCGTTATAGAAGCTCATGGAATACGTTGCGTTATCACCCGTAACGTAGCCGGCCTTGGGATAGCCGTCAAAGTAACCGTAGTGATCTCTTCTCGCCATAGGAGTGTAGCCGTAGTCGAAGGTAACTCCCGCGTATCCTCTGAAAACAAAGCCGTTAAAATGCGGTCTGTCTGCCGATGCGGCACCGTTTGCAAGATGCTCGGTAGAGCAGGACAAACACATTACCGGCACGGACTTCTTTGGATCTTTAGGATACACGAAGTGCATATAAAGATTAAGATCGATCATCGTGCCGTCGGGCTTTACGCAATCGTTTATGCTTTCGGCATAAGTGTATTTAAGCTTAAGATACTCACCGTTTTCATCGGGGGTGCCGTCAGAGGCGCACCAGTATGGCTCACTACCGTCGCGTGCGGTAACGGTCTTCTTACGGTTGCCGTCAGCATCCGTCCATTTTATAACCCACTCACCGAGAGTGCCCTTAAAGTCGTTGTTCCATATCTCGGTTATCTTTTCAAGGATCCCGTCGGCACCGTGCTTATCAAACGCCCAATACGGATGCGAAAG